>JAZSBC010000001.1:0-13520 GCA_045602245.1 Acutalibacteraceae bacterium
GCCTCCCGCAAGCCTCGGACTTTCATATTTCAGAGAAGAAAGATAAAAAAAGAACTGCTTCGTTGAAGCAGTTCTTTTACTTTTTATCAGATACATTTTGAAAATTATAACATTATAAAGCTATATTTGTAAATTGTTAAAAATCACATTTTGTCTGAACAAAATTTAATTCTTTTTGACTTTAATATCGATTGAATCAAGCAGAGTAAAGCCTAAAATCAATATTCCGCCAACTATCTGGAGAATTCCTATTTCTTCGCCGAGAACGGTAACGGAAATCAATACTGCAACCAAAGGGTCGATGTAGCTGAGTATTGCCGATTTTTGCCCCGGCAACTCCTTGAGTGAGGAAAAATACATACAATAAGTTATGCCCGTGTGAACAAAACCGACTATAAGCAGATTCACCCAGCCTTTTCCGTCAAGCGTATTTAAAGTTACACCGCTTGTAAACAAAACATACGGAATAAGAACAAAAACGGCAGAAACAAACTGAAGAAAGGTTCTCTGAATTCCATCAACGTTCTTTATAAATTTATTAAGCATAACCGCCGTTGCATAAAACACAGCCGCACCAAGCCCGAACAGAATTCCTATATAGTGGCTTCTGCCGTTACCCGAACCGCCGATGCCCGTGATCATAACCAGACCAAGCGTAGACATTACAAAACAGATTATCTGCTTTAACGTAAGCTTTTCTCTGAAAACAAACGGGCTGAGAACGGTAACTATTACGGGAGCAAAATAATAACTCAAGGTTGCAACCGAAACAGTTGTGTATTTATAAGCCTCAAACAGTAAAATCCAATTTACTCCGACAGCAATGCCTGATATCACAAGCAACGGAACTTCTTTTTTAAACTTTGTTAATTGAATTTTCTGCTTTGTTATCAGCAAAACAAAACCTATCAGAATCACCGCAAGAACAGCACGGTACAATGCAAGTTCACCCGATGAAACTGAAATGTTTCGAACAAAAATCGGTATAGTGCCGAAGATTGCCATTGACACGCCCAGCATCAAATGCGGATTTTTAATTATTTTCATACTCATTTTCTCTCAATTCTCAACTTATTACCCCATAAACACATCGCATCTATGGGGTAATGACACTCAAATTCTTTTTTTGACAGACAAAACGTTTTGCCCGTCTTTGTATTCATAGGTAATTTCATCCATTGATTTTTTCACCATATAAATACCGAGCCCGCCTATCTGCCTTTCGTCTGCAGACTGCGTTATATCGGGGTCCGCCTGTTTAAGCGGATTATACGGTACACCGTTATCAATAAACGTGATAATAACAGCTAACGGATTTTCCGTTACCTCAACTTTTACCGTTGCTTCACCGATATCGGGATTATAAGCATAATGAGCGATATTACCAAATATTTCATCAACGGCAATATCTATCTGCATCTGTGCTTTCATAGGGCAATCAAGCTCTTTAAGCTGTTCATTGACAAAATCAGTAACGGTTTCAATATTCTCAACCGAAGCAACAACAGTTAACTGTTTCATTCGCCGTCACCCTCCCCGTTGAATTTCAGGCAAAGCATGGTAATATCATCAAACTGAGGCGCATCGCCGACAAACTCATCAACGTCAGCCTTAACTGCACTGCAGATTGAATCTGTATCCGACTCCGTATTTTTTAGAACTTCAAGCAAACGGTCATCGCCGTAAAGCTCGTCATTTGTATTCACAGCCTCCGTAACACCATCAGTATAAAGATAAATAACGTCACCTTTCTGAAGCTGAAATTCATTCTTGCGGTAGCGGATGCCCTCCATACCTGCAAGCACAAAACCCGCTCTTGATTTAAGATATGAAAGACTTCCGTCTGCTCGCTTTACAACGGGAGGATTGTGCCCTGCGTTTGCAAAACTGATTACGCCCGTTTTTGTGTTAAGCATACCCATCCAGACTGTAACAAACATACCTGCTTCGTTGCTTTCGCAGAGCTTTTCGTTTGCCGTTGTGAAAACATCTTCAACCGCCATACCAGATTCCGCATAGCTCTTCAGAAGGGTTTTTGCCGTCATCATAAACATTGCGGCAGGAATTCCTTTTCCCGAAACATCGGCAATCAGAAACGCAAGAGTATCTTCATCAACAAAATAAAAGTCATAAAAATCTCCGCCGACTTCTTTTGCTGTATGCATTGTTGCGTATATCCCGAATTCCTTGCGGTTGGGATAAGGCGGAAATACAGACGGCAAAGCCGAATGCTGAATTGCCTTCGCAAACGCAAGCTCAGCGTCAATTCGAGCTTCAGCTTCTGAAATATATTTTTTCAGCGTATTTACGGTTGAATTTATATCATCTGAAAGTGCATCAAATTCGGCGTGAGAACGCACGTTGACAACAGTATCAAGCTTACCTTCCGTTATGGCGGAAAGCGAATCGTTGACTTTATAAATATTATCAACCACAAGACGCTTGACAAGAGTAAAAATCATTATAAACAGCGATGCAAAAACAATTATCTGCATAACCGTTGTAACACCGACGGAAACGTTTCTCGAAAGAGCAGCCTCGCTTTCAGGCATAATCGCAACAATACGGTAGCCCTCCGCCATCTGATGCATACAAAAACAGCGTTCGCCGTATACCTCGGCCCTGAATTTCTGCTTTTCGGGAGTTTTATCGGTATCAATCCAAATGCCCGTTACGTTAAGGTTTTCACCCTCGATGCCGTAGCGGTCGCTGACGATATTCCAGTTTTCATCAACAATGATAATTGAACCGTTTTCACCTACGTGGCGGTTGCGTGTAACACCGACAACAAACTCGTCAATGTCTTTCTGAAAGCGCTCCGCACCGTAGCCTACCTGAACAAACCCGCCGTTTTCAAGTGTAACACCGCCGTATTTTCTTGAGATTGATGAATCATAAGAAACGGGCTGATAGCTTTGTATATGCTCCGTTTCACCCGAAAGCAAAACCATAAATTCAGCTGACTGCTCGCCGCTTCTCATATCATAATTCATAAAATCAGGATACGTGCTTGCAAAGATAATACCGCCGCTGTTTATGCAGTTGATTTCCGTTACGTCATATTTAGCGGTAAGTTCCGTCAACAATTCGGATGAAATGCTTTCGGATTTATTAAGCTCATCAGCAATCTGATGCGTCAGTTTGAGCAGATTCTCATCTGACGCATCTATAATATCTTCTCTTACGTCTGATATGTTGAGAGAGAGAAGGCTTGTTGCGTTGTCATTCGAAAGCTTGGTCTGAAAAATCCATAAAAAAGCAGTTGTTGCCAAAAAAGCGATAATAACAAGAATCAAAAGCCATTTTCTGAATGAACCTGAAATTTTTTGCTTTTTATTTTTCATAAAAACATCCTTTATTCGATTGTAAGAACGTCGCAGAATCCTGTTACTTCAAAAATTTCAGAAATCGTTTCATTTACGTTTTTAACAATCATTTCGCCCTGCTTGTTCATTATTTTCTGAGCAGAAAGAAGAACACGAAGCCCTGCAGAAGAAAGATAATCAAGAAAAGCAAAATCAAAAACAAGCTTTTCAACTCCGCCTATGCTCTGATTAAGCTCCGCTTCAAGCTCAGGCGCAGTAACTGTATCAAGCCTGCCATCAAGAGCTATTATGAGTTCACTACCGTTTATTGTTTTATTGATATTCATAGCCGTCTCCTAATTTTTTGTTTTTTATTCACTTAACAAATAATTCAAGCAGCCTCAAACATAAGGATGATTGCTTTGCTGCCCTCGGGAAGATTGAGAGTTATTCCATCGTTCATAAGCTCCTCACCCGTTAACGTATAAACGGTTTCGGGAGTGTCTGTATCATAAACATTATAAGTCTGCTCTGTTACAAGACCGTTGAGCTTCACTGTATATTCGGTATCTTTGACTTCTGCTCTCTTGTAAACCAACGCCATACCTGAAAGAGCATCGGATGACGAGAACTGCATAGCAAGCATTTTATCATTATCAAAGCTGCCGAAATCAAGCGGATAATAGTTTTCTCCCATAATCACTTTCTGCTCGGTATAATATCCGAATTCGGGATTTTGGTGTGAAAAGAAATCCATAAGCATCAGCGGCATTATTGCAGACCTTGATGAATATTCATCAATCATATAAAGAGCCGAACCTGTAATCGGAAGCCAGAACGAAACACCGTATGTATGCGACTGGGTTGCCTCGAAAAGATCGGGATGATAGCTGCAGTTGTAATCACTTCTCCAAAAAGCAATGCTGCGATAGGTCATCTCAAGATCAAGTCTTTTGCCGCCCGATGCACAGTTATCAATTATAAGACCGTCAATGTTTTCGGTAAGATAATCGAGATATCTGTAAAGATTTGTAACGTAGTGATTTTCGCAGATACCCGTTCTTCCGTCATAGAATTCTTCATCCGCCTTCTGCCAGTATTTAAGAGGCGCAAAGTTGAAATCCTGACGGTAAACGGTAACTCCGTTTTCTTTCAAAGAATTAAGAAGATAATCACAATAGTAATTGAACGCTTCTTCATCGGCAAGGTTCCACATAATATTTTCTTCGCCCTCTACGGAAATAAGCCATTTCTCATTTGAAGAGCCGATATTATGGAAATGGGTGCCGGGATATACTCTTTCGGGTTCATACCAAAGAACGTGGCCGAGTCCTTTGTTCTTTGCATAACCCGAAAGTTCAGAAATACCGTTATCGTATCTCGAAGTATCAACCGTCCAGTTTCCTACTCCGTCATGCCAGCCTTCGTTGTAGCTGTACCAGCCTGCATCCATCCAGAATGCATCTATGTGATCAAAAACCGAACCGTCAAGCCCTTCAAGAACTTCTATTATTTCATCTGACGTTCTTGTTGACATCGGTCCCGCAACTTCCATAACGGTATATGAGCTTTGAGTCACGTTTTCGGGGTACACGCAATCGGTTATCCATTTTCTGAAAAGATTGAATCCTTTGAGAGGATTGGCGTTTTCATAGAAGCTGAGAGATACAAGAGGCGAACGGACTGTTTCGCCGGGAAGCAGATATGCGTCAAAATGCTCTTGTTTAACGGATATATCCGTCTGACCTTTTTTCTCGGAAAACTCGGACATCCACTGACCCGTCCAGCCAACGCCGAGAATCATACCGTATTCGTTGCCGTTGATATTGAAATAAGGAAGATATGCTTCGGTTGGTTTGCCGTCAACACCGCTGAACTTTTTGGAAAAAGAGTTCAGATTTTTCTTTATAAGCGAAAAGTCGCTTGCCTGCGTATCGCTGCCGATTGAATAATAAAGCTCGGAATCAGATATCGGAAAAGATGAATCAAGTGCATAGAAATCACTGATAACACCTGAATTCTTTTTGCCCGTGTTCTTGATAAATACAGTCCACTGACAGGTTGCGTTATCGGCAAATTCAGTTGCTTCAACCGTTACCTCAAGAGCTTTTTCTTTGTTAGAAAGGATAATACTCTGAGTCTTTCCGCCGTTATAAACGCCGTCTGTTTCGCTGAAGCTCTTTTCCCACTCATCGGGATTGAACTGCTCGCCGTCAACTTTAAAAGTAAAGGGATAATCTGCATTATCATTCAACAGGTTTTCGTTAAGCCAATCGCTGCAGAGTTTAATTTCATTCTGAGAGATTTTCATTTCTTCGGCAGAAATTGTTTCAATCTTTATGTTCTTTTTATAATCAAGAGCTCTTATGTTTTCTTTATTAAGCACGTAAACACCTGCTCCTGACACAATAAAATAAACCAATGCAAGAATTAAGTTGAGAATTCTGAAGCCGTTCTTTGCTTTTATTATAAACGCAGCAGCAAGCAACACTGCCGAAACTGCAAAAGCAACCGTAAAGGCAATAATCACAACGTCTTGATTATTATAGCATTCTGCATTAATTTTTGCATTCACGCCCAAAAAAAGACCATGAAACGCCGCATTGCCTGCAAGAACACAAATCAGATATATATACCATTTTGATTTTTTCAAAACAGTTTTAACGAACACCGCTGAAAACCAACCGAGTGCCGTTCCGGAAATAACGGTATATAGATAAACGTCTGCTCCGCTCTGTGAACCGTAAAAGATAAACCAAAGCGAATATGCCGCATAAACAAGTAATCCGATAAGCACCGTTGTTATGCACGAATCAATTATTAATTCTTTCCTGCTATTTTTCATATTTTCACCGCCGATGATTTTTTACCATTGTATCATAAACGCAATCAATTAACAACCAAATTTTAAAGCAGTATTTTTGAGAAGAATATAAGAAATAAGCAAAGCCGTCTGAATTACCGAACCGAGAACGGTTGCTACTGCCGCTTAATAAATCCATATATGTTTCTCTCTGTCTGTATCCGAAAATCTTAACCAATTACGGCTCCCGTAATCTCAACGTCTCCGATTTCGTTACCGTTTACATACTTGCCGTTCTGATAATATAACTCTGAATTGATATTTACAACTGCACCGGCAGGTACGTTTAAAACAGCTTTCACACCCTTCGGAAGAGTAAGATTAATTATATATTCCCCTGAATCCTTTTCGTAGTCCAGAACAATCAAACCCTTTACACTCGGAACGGTACAGTTCATACTGTCTGACAAAGTATACTGAGGATTGATTTTAACTTTTTCATATCCTGCCTCAAGAGGGGTTATACCTGCAAAATGCTTGCTCATTATAACAAGAGGGCCGCCGCTCCACGCGTGGTTCATAGTGCCTCTCCAGGAATCCCAGAATTCCCAGAGAGTAGAGTAATCTTCACACATCATACCCTCATATCTTTCCTTGATTCTGTTTTTCGCCGCTTCGTATTCGCCCATTTTGCAAAGAGCTTCAAGTACGTAATATTCCATATAGGGGCTTGAATTTTTAGTGGTTGTGAGTACGTTTGTTATAGTGTTATACTGTTCTTTTTCTGCAAGACCCGATAAAACAGCAAGGGCATTTGCTCTGTCGTCAGGCTTTTTTGCATCTTTGCTTTTGAATCCGTTATCAGTCCAAAGAGTCTTATAACCCTTTGCAACAGTATCTTTCCTTTGGGTAATAAACGTAATATCCGCGTCATTTCCCGTAATCTCAGCCATTTTCTCCACAGCGGAAAGAGCATAGTAAACCCATGCATTTTCAATGGCCGTCATATCGGCTTTATCTCCCCAGTCAGCCCAATCCCATGAGCCGCCGCGATGAACAACAAGATTGTTATCGCCGATTTCCCAAAGCTTAAGATAATCAAGAGAAGGCTCATAAACCTTTTCAACAAAAGCTCTGTCACCCGTATATTCATAGTAAGTGAGGAACCCGACGATTCCTGCAAGCTGTTGAACGGGAAGCTCAAAATAATCGCCGCTTATAGGAACAACCGTCTGAAGCACTTTTGTATCATCAACGTGAGAAAGCATCGCCTCAACACCCTTTTGTTACAGCAGATATGAGTTGCTGTCCATAGAGTACATAGTCATAATCATTTCACTTGTGACGTCGCCCCACCATTGTGCTCTTTCTCTGTCGGGACAATCCATAAAATTATCACGCATTGTAACGTAGAGAGTGCGCAGAGATTTTTGCCAGAGCGAATTCAGGAATTCGTCATCGCATCTGAAGTCACCGCTGAACGAACTGTCATATCCCGTTTCACGGTACTTTAACGAAACAACCGTAACGCCTTTCGGGATTTTATAAGTAATATGTTCTCCGTTAATCCAGCCTAAAGATTCAAACTCCTGCTCTCCGTCTTTGGTTACATATGTTGTTGAAACTGCGCCGATTAACGTGTTTTCCGTTGTTATACGAATCTTTTTCCCTGCAGGAGCAACGATTCTGAGATAGGGAGTAAGCTGTGCATTATAAGGAATATCCACGGTTATTTTTTCGCCGAGAGGATTTTTCACGGTATAGTTTTCATAATCCTTTGAGTTCTCATAATCTTTCAGACCGTAATCCTTCAGAAAAGGTATACCTCTCGGATAAAGTTTGCCGTATGCACCCTCGCCGCCGAGAGCATATTCGGTTGCATTTTCCCACGACGAAGCGTCATAGTTTACATTTATCCAATCACCCATATCTTTTCTTGCATCGAAATAAATGCTGTATTCCGGGAGTCTGTAATTAGGCGGATAAAGCGGACTGTCAACATAAGCACTGTTTCGTTTTACTTTCCAGCTATTATCAGAAAAAATGCTGATACTTTCGCTTATTGCTTCAAACAGAAATCCGCCCTGACCGCTGCTGCAATAGGAATAGCTTGTTTCATCATCCCAGAACCATACCAAAGCACAAACCGAGTTTTCACCCTCTTTGAGATACGGTGCAATATCTATGCTGTCATAATAGCCGCTGTTTTTATCCGGGCCTCGTTTAACGCTTCCTTCAAAAACAACGGTTTCTCCATTAATATAAAGCCAATATTTTGAGTCGGCTGAAATATCGGCAATAAGTTCTTCAGGAACTTTATCAAGGATGACCTTTTTATTAAAACACATCCATACGTTTTTCTTGGTCAGATTTTCCTTATCCCAAATCCATTTTGCCTTCCAATCGTTTTTTTCTTCGGTAGAAATCACTCTGTATTCGGGAATATTCTCAGGAATTATGTAATTGTTCTTATACGGTATCATCGCTCCGTCCCCCCACGAAAAAATTGAAGTAATAAAAGCTGCCGCTATCGCGAGATATGAAATTATCGTTTGAATAACCTGCATAATAACCTCCCAATAATATTTGAATTTATATATTTATTTTATCATAATAATATCAGAAATTCAACTTATCTGTATATTAAAAAAGTGCAACGGAATTATATCCGTTGCACCTGAACAAATTGTTAACATACAATCTTCGCTGTTATTCAAAGCAATGAGAGTATTCGCCGTTTATACTCCAGAAACTCTTCCGTTAAATTGAAATCACCTCGCCGCGGCTTCGGTTCTTTGATAATTATTTCTCCCGCTATTTTTCCCGGTGAACCTGATAACAGACATATTCTGTCCGAAATAAGAATAGCCTCATCAATATCGTGGGTAATAAAGAGCGTTGACAAATGAATCTGTTCCATAACGTTCAGATACCATTTGTGCATTGAACTCTTTGTGATGGTATCAAGCGCAGAGAAAGGCTCATCCAGAAGAGCAACGTCCTTTGAAAACATATACGTCCTCAGAAGTGCAGCGCGCTGACGCATACCTCCCGAAAGCTGAGAAGGATATTTCTTTTGTGTTCCTTCAAGACCGAATTGTGAAAATAACGGCGAGACTTTCATTCGCGCTTCCCGTTTCTTCATACCTTTCAGCAAAAGAGGCAGTGCGGCATTATCTTCGATTGTTCTGTATGGCAAAAGCAAATCTTTTTGCAGCATATAACTGATATATCCTGGCTGATTGGTGATGTCTTTTCCGTCAAGCAAAACCTGACCGCTATCGGGTGATAACAGACCCGAAATGATATTGAAAAGCGTTGTTTTTCCGCCGCCGCTGACGCCGAGCAGACAGACCAACTCTCCCTTATTAAGTTCAATGGAAACGTCATCCAGAATCAGATTACCGTCAAAGCTTTTACTGACATTTTTTACTTCTAATTTATTCATATTATTCGGGAAGATAGTCGTTTGTATAGCCGAAATCCGGGTCAATCTTATCTTCAAGCAGATTCTTTTCGTTCAGCCAATTATAAAAAGCAGACCAGCGTTCAGGGTCGAATTCACCCCATTTTTTTGCATCGGCAACGTATTCCGAAGCAAGATATTCCTGGCTTGCATATACAAGCTCGCTGTTGGTTTTCAGTTCGGGTGCGGCATCCATAAGAATATCGGCGGCTTCTTTGGGATTCTCAGCCGCATATGTATATCCCTTTGAAAGTGCATCAACAAAAGCTTTGGCTGTTTCGGGATTTTCAATGAGCCAGTCATTGTTGCCGATGATAACGGGAGTATAATAATCAAACACGGGATTTATCTCTGCAAACTCAAAGTAATCCGTTTCAAGACCCGCTGTTTCGCACGCAACACCTGCCCAGCCGTAGAAAACCCATATCGCGTCAACAGAACCGCTTCTTAAAGCCGACACTTCATCGGTAACCGTGGAAGGAATAAGTTCAACAAGGTCAAAGTTTCCTCCGTCAGCTTTCATAACGTCGCGGATTGTTTCTTTTTCAACGTTCAGATCCCAGGTAGCATATTTCTTGCCTTCAAGACCCTTGGGCGTATCCATACCTTCGCCTTTTCGTGAAATAATACCCGACGTGTTGTGCTGAACAACAGCGGCAACAGCAGTAACGGGTATAGCCGAATCTCCGATGAACGCAGGCGCAAGGGTATCCTGGAACGAAACGCCGAACTGCGCTTTACCCGAAGCAACCAATGCTTCCGCACCGCCTTCGGGAGGCTGAACAATCTCAACGTTCAGACCTGCCTGTTCAAAATAGCCGTTTGCCTCGGCAACGAATATTCCCGTGTGATTGGTATTCGGTGTCCAGTCAAGAACGATTGTTATTTTTTCATTTTCGGTTTTGCCGCAAGCCGACAAGCCGAAAATGATTGAAACCGAAAGTAATAATGCGATTATTTTTTTCATACTTTTTTCTCCTTTATTATTTCTGTTGCGGTATGGCATGCATTTTTTCTCTGCAAAACCGACCAATGCCATAAGAGCAAGTGAAATTGCCGATATAAGAAAAATCACGGCAAACATCTTATCGAAAGCGAAGGCTTTTTTCACCCTTGTCATATATACGCCAAGGCCGCCGAAGCCTCCCAGCCATTCGCTTATAACCGCTCCCACAACGCTGTATGCCGCGGCTATCCTCAGACCCGAAAACAGCTGAGGCAATGCAGACGGGAATTTAATATAACGGAAAATCTGTAAGCGGTTTGCACCCATGGAACGTAACAATCCGATTGCATCCTTATCCGCACTTCTGAAACCGTCAAGTAATCCGACAGTTACGGGAAAGAAAGTTGAAATAACTATCAAAACAATCTTGGGAGTCATTTCGTAACCGAACCAAAGCACAAGAAGCGGCGCTATGGCAACGGACGGAATTGTTTGAGTAATAACAAGCAACGGATAAAACGCTTTATAAAGAACAGCAAAGGCATCCATCAACACAGCTGCACAAAAGCCCACACAAACTCCGAGAAACAAACCCATAAAAGCCTCTTGCAGAGTTATAACGGAGTTTTTGAGAAGCAACGGCAATTCGCTAACAAAAGCCTGCATAACCTCTATGGGTGACGGCAGCATATAAGACGGTATCAGTCCCGTTATGCAGACAGACTGCCATATTATAAGCAAAACGGCAACGGCGGTTACGGACGGAATATTACGCTTCAGCATGCTTTTTTATCTTTTTATCAATGGTCAGTATTTCACCTTCAGGTCTGTAAACAACCTTGACGTACGCCGAAACACTTTCTGCACCTGCATTTATTGCAATGTGCTGACACTCCTTGACAATATCCATCAGTTGGTCATAGTTCTCACCCTCGACTGTTGTTTCAAACGGACCTACGTGACAGTGCAGACCGCTGCTTTTGATAAATGCGATAACTTCATCCACAATGCGGATAAGGTCATCTTGGTCTTTTGCCGCCGGAAGAACCTGAATTGCGATACTTGCTTTCATAATTTTACCTCCAAAAATAAAAATTGCCTCCGCCGGATAATAAGGCGAAGGCTTCTTGAAGTACAGTTCCGATTATTGCAAATTACAATATACTTTTACTATGCTTCCTACGCCGGCATTATCCGGATCAGGTTTACGGGTCGCAGGTTTACCTGCCTCTCAGCCGTTCGGAACAGCTCCCCGGAAGATATACTTTAATCAACAACAGACTTTTGTGTTGTTGTTAATTAAAGTATTTATGAAACAAAAAATCAGGAGACAGCCTTGCGGATGTCTCCCGTAAAAAATCGTTGCGTATGACTTCCTACGGCGGCATTATCCGCATCAGGTTATAGGGTCGAAGTTTGATTACTTCCTCTCAGCCTGCATCCACAAGCTCCCCTGTATTTATTTCGTTTGATATTATATACCCATATTCACAAAAATACAACAGTTTTTTAAAAAAAGTTTTTATCAATCCGCTTGTCAGTTGGTAAGTTCTATTGTTTCTCCTGCGGAAAGTTCTGCTTTCAGGCAGTTGTCTTCTATGATATAGGGTTTGTTTGCTTTGAGATTTTCCGTTTTTTCGTTTAATTTGATTCTTAACACGCAGTCGTTTTCCGCTGTAACCGAAGCATTCTTAAGAACTGAATTTTCCCAGAAAATATCAAAAGTCAGATTACCCCTTGCCCTGATGCCCTTAACAGAACCCTTGTTCCAGTCATTCGGCAAAGCAGGCAAAAGCTCTGCAATTCTGTTATCGGGAGAACCGAGGTGACTTTGGAGAAACATTTCCGTAATAGCCGCAACGCCGCCGAAGTTGCCGTCAATCTGGAACGGCGGATGAATATCAAAAAGATTGTTGGCAGTGCATTTTTCGAGTAAATACTTAAGGTGCTTGAGCGCATTTTCACCGTCTTTAAGACGTGTATAGAAGCAAACCGTCCACGCTCTTGACCAACCCGTTGAACCGCCGCCGTTTTCAATTCGTCGAGCAATGGTTCTTTTTGCCGCCTCGTAGATTTCGGCGTTGCTTTCGTTAATCTGATCACCGGGGAAAAGACCGAAAAGATGGGAGATATGGCGGTGCCCAGGATCGGTTTCTTCATAATCCTTAATCCATTCGCGTATCGTTCCGTAGCGCTCGCTTATCTCCATTGGAGGAAGCTTTTCTAAAATTTCAAGAAGAGTTTTTGAAAATTCCTCATCTTTATCAAGAACCTTGCAAGCGTGAACGGTACGGGTGAAAAGTGCATAAATAATCTGAAAATCTATGGTTGCACCCTCGGTAAACATACTCTCCTGCTTTTCGCCGTCAGCATCAATATAATAGAATTCGTTTTCGGGTGAATTCGACGGAGAGGTTATAAGCTGACCCTTTTCATTTTCCGTTAAATAATCCTGAACAAATTCGCAGGAACCCTTTAAAATGGGATAAATCTCTTCAAGATATTCCGTGCTGTTGGTGTATTCATAATGTTCCCAGAGGTTGAGGCAGAGCCACGGACCTGCCATTGGAAAAAATCCACAGTCAACGCTGTCATGAACGCCCGTTCTGCCGAACGCATCTGTTGTATGATTAATAACCCATCCTCTTGCGCCGAAAAGCTCCTTTGCGGTTTCTGAACCGAAAGTGCTGACCATTTTCATAAAATGAATGAACGGCGCGGAAGTTTTTGAAAGATTTGCGCTTTCGCTGGGCCAATAATTCATCTGAAGATTAATGTTGGTATGGAAATCGCTTCCCCAGGGCGGATTGAAATCGTGGCACCAGATACCCTGAAGGTTAGCGGGAAGTCTTGCATTTTTACCTGAGCTTTCAATTAAAAGATATCTGCCGAAATTGTAGTAAAGTGAGAATAAATCAGGGTCGTATTCATCCCAATTAAGCTCTTTGAGCCTTTGGTTAGTGGTAAGCTCACTAAATTCAGTTTTTTCTAATTCAAGAC
>JAZSBC010000002.1:0-28109 GCA_045602245.1 Acutalibacteraceae bacterium
GGTCTTGCTTTTTCCCATTCTTCAACGGTTTTTACTCTTTCTCCGCCAATGCAAAGCGGTGAAGGCAGATTAAGCGCTTCAAGTTTTTCTTTTATCATA
This sequence comes from Acutalibacteraceae bacterium, assembly GCA_045602245.1. Taxonomy (GTDB): domain Bacteria; phylum Bacillota; class Clostridia; order Oscillospirales; family Acutalibacteraceae; genus CAG-177. Next base: position 100 of record JAZSBC010000002.1, read on the forward strand.
AAATCTTCCTTTATAAAAAAATAAAAGGCAGGGGTACGCATACCTCTGCCGCTTTATTTTGACTTATGCTTCCTTAACAACTACCTGCTTGCCGTTATAATAACCGCACTCGGGGCAAAGTCTGTGAGATCTCTTGAGTTCACCGCAGTTTGAGCACTTCTCGAGCTGAGGAGCGTTCATCTTCCATACGTTTGAGCGTCTCTTGTCTCTTCTTGCCTTTGAAACTCTTCTCTTGGGTACTGCCATGCCTTAAGCACCTCCTTAATTTTGTGCTTTATTAAACCGTGAGGTTTTTTGTTTTTTAATTATCCAAAAGCTGCTGAAGCGCCGCCAGTCTCGGGTCAACGTCTTTTTTGCAGCTGCATGAATCCGTGTTGAGATCCTTGCCGCATTTATAACACATTCCCTTGCAATCCTCTTTGCAGAGAAACTTTGCAGGAAGATCGAGAAAAATATCCTCGGTTATGAGCGGATCAAGATCGAAACGAAGCTCATTGACAAGCAGAAGCTCGTCGTTCGATTCATCGTTGAGATGGGTTACGAGAGTGTGAAAAATATCAACTTCAAAAGGAAGCGTTATCTCCTTTGCGCAACGGTCACAGTTCATTTCAAGAATAAACTCTGCTTTTGCGTGCAACTCAACTATATCTGTATAGTTGCCTGCGGAGCCGCTGACCTTCACGGGAGTTGTGAAAGGCTTTACGCCGCTTAATTCCTGACCCGAAAGATCAAGCTCATAGCTGAACTCACGAATCATTCCCTCGTTATTAAAAATAGGCTCTAAATCCAATATCATAAATTTTCACCTAAAATCACGCACAAAATATTATATAGGTTAAAGCATGATTTGTCAACTAAATTTTTGATTTAAATTCAGATTTTTTCGCAGAATGTAAAAATCTTCTCGGGAAGATCTTCTTCATCACATGAAACGGTGAAGGTGATATCCTGCTCTGAAAGCTTGCTGAGAGCCGAAACCTTCTCAAGGAAATCTGCAAGAGCGTCATAATCTCTGCCGCCGATTTTGAGAGTTGCATCAACAAGGATATCGGTTATGTCGTGGTCGCCTGCGATAACACCGCAAAGGAAACCGTAGAATGCATCGTAGCCTGCTACTTTATAATGATCAGTTTCGATAAGTCTTGCTCTGTAGTTAACGTCGTAAGTGAGAAGTCTTTCTTTTTCAATGCATACAACATTGCCGTTTGACTTTTCAACTGCACCGTTTACGAGATCGATGAGTCTCTTTGTTTTGCCTGAGCCTTTGTTACCGATAATAAGTTTTACCATTTTGAAGTCCTCCTGTGAGTTTATTTGAGTCTTGCTTCAAGTTCGTCTCTCTGAGCCTCGTAGCCGGGCTTGCCGAGAAGGGCGAACATATTTTTCTTATAACTTTCAACGCCGGGCTGGTCAAAGGGGTTAACCCCAAGAATATAGCCCGAGATTCCGCAGGCTTTTTCGAAGAAATAAATCATCTGACCAAGATGATATTCATCCTGCTTATCAATTTCGATAAGAATATTGGGAACGTCGCCGTCTGCATGAGCAAGAACGGTGCCTGCAAAAGCCTTGCTGTTAACATAGTGAACAGTTTTGCCTGCAACGAAATTGAGGCCGTCACCGTTAACGTCGTCAAAATCAATTTCAACATCCGTTTTGGGGTTGTTAACCCACATTACTGTTTCGAACAGCTTTCTTTCACCCTGCTGAATATACTGACCGAGCGAATGAAGATCTGTTGAGAAAATAGCCGAAGCGGGGAAAATGCCTTTGTTTTCCTTGCCTTCGCTTTCGCCGAAAAGCTGCTTGAACCATTCGCACCACATAGTCATTGAAGGCTCATAAGCCGCCATCATTTCAACTGACTTGCCGTTTCTGTAAAGAATATTTCTTATTGCGGCATATTTATAGCAATCGTTTGCAAAGATATCGTCTTTTGAATAAGCATCTCTTGCATCTGCCGCACCCTGCATAAGAGCATCAATATCAATGCCTGCAACTGCGATGGGAAGAAGTCCGACTGCTGTTAAAACGGAATATCTGCCGCCGACATCATCGGGAACAACAAAGGTTTTGTAGCCTTCGCTGTCTGCAAGAGCCTTGAGAGCGCCTCTTGATTTATCGGTTGTAACGTATATTCTCTTTGCAGCTTCTTCCTTGCCGTATTTTTCTTCGGCAAGCTTTTTGAAGATTCTGAAAGCGATTGCCGTTTCGGTTGTTGTGCCTGATTTTGAAATAACGTTTATCGAAAAGTCTTTGCCGTCAATAAGCTGCTTGAGTTCCGCAACAGAAGCAGAGCTGATGGTGTTGCCGCCGAAATAGATATCGGGGGTATCCTTTTTGATAAGGTTATAGTTGTTTGATTTAATGAATTCGATTGCCGCTCTTGCACCGAGATATGAACCGCCGATGCCGAGAACGATAAGAGCATCAGAATCCTTTTTTATCTTCTCCGCACACTCTTTAATCTGAACGAATTCTTCTTTGTCATAATTTACAGGAAGGTCAATCCAGCCGAGGAAATCGTTGCCGAGACCGGTGCCTTCGTGAAGCATTGCGTGAGCCTTTGAAACCTCAGGCTGCATTGCTTCGAGCTTTTCTTTGCAGGCATAATCACCTGCATACTTGAGATTGAGTTTTAATGCCATCTCTCTTATTGCACCCCACTATAAAATTGCTGTTTGGATATTTAATATATTTTACCCTATTCCGTCTTTTATTGCAACAGAAAATGCAAATTTTATTAAGAAAATCTTTCAAAAGGGCGCAATATTTTTGTTTTATTCTGTTATTGATATTATTTTATCATATTTTCCGCGCTTTGTAAACAATATTTTACGATGCAACGGCTTTGAGAATTCTCATAAAAACAATCCGAAAAGTCAGTTTATCAACGCTTTTCGGTGCAGTCAGATTATACTCACCGAGCAGCTCATCGCCGAGCCTGAAAGTGACAGTGCCAAGCACCTGACCTTTTTCAACGGGTGCGGCAACATCAACGGCAAGGTCAATAGTTTGGGTTATCTCACCTTCCCTGCCTTTTTCTATAAGAACGGAGTCCGCAAGCGGAATTTCGGGCGTTATTTTCTCTTCAACTCCGTTTATTACGCTCACGTCGGGAATCAGACTTCCGTCAATAACGGGAGTCAGCGTTGAATAATTCGCAAAGCCCCAGTTAAGCATTGATTTTGCGGTTTCAAAACGGTCGGAGCTGTTATCGCTTCCCATTACAACGGCAACAAGATGAGTGCCCTCTCTTTTTGCGCTTGCGGAAACACAGCAGCCCGCTTTTGAGGTTGTGCCTGTTTTCAGACCCGTTGTGCCTTCATAAAAACGGACAAGCTTATTCGTATTCACAAGCTCTGTCTGACCGTTGCGGAGCGAATCCATCCATATGGTTGTATAGTCGGTTATTTTTTCGTGTTTGAGAAGTTCGCAGGACATCACCGCAACGTCAAGCGCCGTGGTCAGATGGTTTTCTGTGGTATCGTCAAGACCCGTGCAGTTTTCGAAATTTGTGTTTGCCATTCCAAGCTCTTTTGCCCTCTCGTTCATCATCTTAACAAACGCCTCGTCGCTTCCCGCTATATATTCGCCGAGTGCAGTGCAGGCATCGTTGGCGCTGTAAACAGCGGTTGCTTTCAGAAGCTCGTCAACCGTCATCTGCTCCCCTTCTTTAAGCCATATCTGGGAGCCACCTTTTGAAGCGGCTGTGCCCGAAACTGTTACGGTGTCGCCAAGCGATATTTTGCCCGAATCAATAGCTTCCATCACGAGCAAAAGAGGCATAATTTTTGTTACGGATGCAGGATAAAGCCGTTCGTTTTCGTTATGCTTCATAAGGACTCTGCCCGTTGCAACATCCATAAGAACAGCTGCCTTAGCTTTGATTTCAACGGGTGGCTGTGCGTCTTCCGCAAACGAACATATGCAGCAGGAAATAATTATTACAGCCGATAAAACTAAAGAAAATACGGGTTTCAACATTTTTTTCATATCTTACTCTCCCTTCGGAAAAGTATATGTAATTTACGGCATTGATTATCACCTGAATATCTGCTATAATTATTTTTCGGGTGATAAAATGAAAGCTGCATTCCACACACTTGGCTGCAAAGTTAATCAGTATGAATCGCAGGCAATGGCGCAGAGCCTTGAAAAACAAGGCTTTATTATTGTTGATTCAAACGAAAACGCTGACGTATATATAATAAACTCCTGCACGGTTACCGCTGAAAGCGACAGAAAAACCCGTCAGGCAGTCCGTAAATTCAAAAAACTGCACCCCCAAAGCATTGTTGTGCTTACGGGATGTATGACTCAGGCGTTCCCCGAATACGGCGAAAAGCTTGAGGAAGCTGATATCGTTATCGGCAACAAAAGCAATAAAATGCTCGGCGAATATATAAATCAGTATATCAACGGCAGCGGCAGAATTTTTGCCGTTGATCTTCATAAAACGGGCGATGCTTTCACCGGCGATACGATAAGCACTTTCCGCGAAAGAACAAGGGCAAACGTTAAAATTGAGGACGGCTGCAACCGTTTCTGTTCATATTGCATTATTCCTTATGCACGGGGCAGAGTGCGTTCAAAGCCTCTTGATGAACTGAAAAACGAAATTGCAGAACTTGAGAAAAACGGATTTTCCGAAATAGTGCTTGTCGGGATAAATCTTTCGGCATACGGCACGGATTCAAGCGGAAACATCGTTGATGCAGTTAAGCTTGCGGCTTCGTTTGACGGAATAAAAAGAGTTCGTCTCGGCTCACTTGAACCCGACCATATTACCGATGAAATAATAAACGGGCTTGCAGAAATCCCCGAATTCTGCCCACAGTTTCATATATCGCTTCAGAGCGGATGCGATAACACGCTCAAAAGAATGAACCGCCATTACACAAGCGGCGAATACCATGAGCTTTGCCGAAAACTCCGCAACGCATTTGAAAACACAACGCTCACAACCGACGTTATGGTAGGCTTTCCCGGCGAAACCGCAGAAGATTTTGAAAGCTCTCTTGAGTTTGTTAAAATGATCGGCTTTGAAAAGGTTCACGTTTTTCCTTATTCGATAAGGCCCGGTACTCCTGCCGCAAAAATGCAGAATCAGATTGAAAAATGCGAAAAAGAAAAACGCGCGGCAATTATGAGCGATGCCGCCGAAAAAATCAGAAAAGATTTTCTCGAAAGTCAGGTTGGCAAAACGCTCGAAGTTCTTGCCGAAGAATATCACGACGGCTTCGTTCAGGGCTTCACAAAGAACTATACCCCGGTCAGAATTTTCTGCAATGAAAATCTTCACGGAATAATAAAAACGGAAATCACCTCTGTTGACGGCGATTTCTGCATAGGCAAAATATAAGAAAACGGTGTTGCAATAAGCAACACCGCTTTTTTAGTTGTTACGTTTGCTTAAAGGTCTGCGTAAAAGCAGGCTGAGAAGCGCCTGACCGTTGAACGGAATAAGGGGATAGAGATAGCACTGACCCGTAACGGTTCGTGTGAACGCAATTTCAATAATTATTATCACTATTCCCGCAATGAAACCCCATACGTTGAAAAGAGCCGTCAGACCGATAAGCATCATTCTGAAAAGCTTGAAGGCATAGCCGAGTTCAAAGCTCGGCTGTGCAAAATTCGTCATTGCAACAAACGCCATATAAAGCACCACTTCCGAAACAAACCAGCCTGCCGAAACTGCAAATTCACCCAGCACCAGTGCTCCGATAACGCCGAATGAACCGCTGAGCGACTGCGGAGTGTTGATTGATGCAAGTCTGATTGCATCAATCACAATTTCAACAATAAAAAGCTGTGCCACTATCGGCAGGCTGTTCGGTTCTTCAATTCTGATGAAATCGAGCCATTCGGGGATATATTCTGGGTTCTGAACAAACAAAAACCATACGGGGATAAGAAGCATCGTCATTGCAAAAATCAGCATACGGATTATCCTCATATACGAGCCTATCACGGGCGACATATAGTAATCGTTTGTATCCTGCAAAAAATCGAATATGCCCGAAGGTATTATCATTGCCGCAGGTGAATTGTCAATGATTACAACCATACTTCCCTCAAGCACGCTTGCCGCCGCGGCATCGGGTCTTTCGGTATAGCGGACTTTCGGGAAAGGGTTGAACCACTGCTTCTGAACAAGGCAGTCAATAAGGCTCTGATGGCTCATCGTAAGCGAATTAATTGATACGGAATCAATCTTTTTCTGCAGAGCTTTCAGCATTTTCTGATTGACTCTGTCCTTCATATAACATATTACAACGTCTGTTTTTGATTTCTTGCCCACCGAATGAATCTCCATCGTCAGCGCCGTATCCCTTATCCTTCGGCGGATAAGCGCCGTGTTGAAAACAAGAGTTTCAACAAAGCCGTCGTGCGGTCCGCGTAAAACCCTGTCGTTTTCAGGTTCCGTAACGGAACGGACCGGATAAGTTCTTGCATCAATGATTATTGCATCCGAAAATCCCTCAACTATCATTCCGATTGCACCCGAAAGCACGGCTTTAACTAAATCATCCACTTTTGAAACAACGTCGGTTTCAACGTAAGGAATAAACGTGTTCGCGAATTCTCTTGTATCTTCGCATTTTTTAACTGTTTTTTCATCCGCATTCATAAAAAACGCCATGGTTTTCGCCATTGTTTCGTCCTTGCAAAAGCCGTCTATAAAATAAAGCTTCGCATTGCGCTTGTCAATTTTTATATCTCTTCCCACAACGTCAAAACTGTCTTTCAGCCTCAGCTCGGAATCAAGAACCGAAACGTTCAGCTCATAATGTTCGGATAAAATCTTTTCCGTTTTAACCATCCCCTGCCAACAATATTATTCATTTCTTATTGTTTGCAGTTAATTTATCTGTATTCATTATAAAGATTTACTATTGCATTCCAGGTCAGCGGACCGACAGCGCCCGTCTGCGGCAGACCTGCAATTTTCTGAACGGCAGTAACCGCTGATTTTGTAGCATTGCCGTAAATGCCGTCAACCGTTATAAGCGGCACTGCTCTGTTATTCTGCGCAATAACCCTGAGGAAAGTCTGAAGCTGAGTTACAACGTTACCGCTTGCACCGGTTGTTACCGTATAACCCGGGTAAAGAAGCGATGAATATGAACGGTATTCATCGGGCAAAGAGTTCAGTATGCTGTAATATGCATCCTGCAAAGCATACCACGTTCCCCTGCCTACAACGCCGTCAACAGTCAGACCGTATTCGCGCTGAAATGCCCTGACGGCATTCTCTGTTGCAGGGCCGAAAATTCCGTCAACCTTGATCTGCGGCAATCTGTCATTGAAAAAGCCGATAAAATTCAGATAATACTGAACGGAGCGAACGTCGGTGCCGCGGTTTCCTCTTCTTAAAACTTCACTGAATATTCTTTCAACCTCGCTGATTGTTATGCCCTCGGAATAAAGCTCGGATACTTTTTTTACGGCATTATAAATCTGCTTTATTTTATACCACGTTGCTTTGCCGACTATTCCGTCAGGAGCAAGGTTGAAAATTTTCTGAAACTGAATAACAGCCGCTCTTGTTGACGCATCAAAAATTCCGTTTGTGTCCGGAATTGACGGTATTGAAGGATAATTTCTGCGGATTCGGTTCAACTGACGCTGAATTGTGCGCACGTCTTCTCCGTTTGAACCAAGGCGAAGAAGCGTTCCGGGATAGGTTTCGGAAATATTTCTTACGGGCGCATTTCTGACTATGTTTATATCGTTTCCGTAATAATTCTGCAAAATCTGATAAGGCGTTCTGCCCTGATTTGCAAGAGTTACCGTTCCCCATTGAGAAAGACCTCTGCAGGTTACGCTTCTGCCGTCGCAATATTCAGTGAAATAGGGCTGAATCTGATTCCCTTTTGTAACGTAATCATTAAAAAGCTCGTCAACAAGCCTTGACACGTTGCTGTATATATCTCTGCCGTCAATATACGCCTGATCGTAAGAAGTTGAATTGGTTATATCGAAATTATAACCCCTGCTCCGGTAGTATTCACTGTAAATTCTGTTAAGCGCAAACGAAACCTGAGCATAAATATTGGCTCTTATTGCGTTTTCGGGCCACGAAGGATATATTTCGCTTGATGCAACGTTTTTTATATAATCCGTAAACGGAACACGGACGTTGCGCGCGTTTGAATTCGGAGTGCCGAGATGCACGGTTATATATTCAGGGATAACGGGTGTTACAGGCATATCAGTTAACCTGCCTTTCAAGGTTTACTCTTGAGGATTCATCAACCTCTATCGGGTCGGGTTCAGGCAAGCCTGATGCTTTTGCAAGCATTCGCACGGGCTGAATAGATTCTACTCCGGAGAAAACGGGAACGTTTGAAAAAACGGCTCTCACGTATGACGGATGTTCAACGTAAACCGAATATACCGCATAGGGCAGTTTCGGATTATCGCTGTTTTGCGGTGTCTGCGACAGCGACCTCGGCGGAGCAGGTAAAATCACCGTATCGCTCTGGCCGTCAATATCTGTCAATCCGTCAAACACCGCAATATTGCCGCTTGGCAATTCAAGAAAAACCATAACCCTTGCACTGCCTACGCCAAAGGCTCTGTCGGATGCAAACGCTTCAACCCTGAGAGTTCCTCTTTCGCTGTTTGCGTTCAGAAATTCGTTGATATCATTGCATTTTGCCCTTTGCTCAGCAGATGAATCCGATGAAATCCGCGAACAGCTTTCTCTGAGCACAGCCGAAACGTCAACTCTTTTATCTGATAAATCGGGCTGTATTTCTTCAACGGGCAGACGCACCTGCGCAGGCACAGCATCTTCCGATTCCGTTTCATCCGCAGCTTCTTCCAGCGGCAGCGGATCGCTTCTGTCCCTCTCAAAAGTTTCGCTGTTTTCAAGAGCATCCATCATTGCTTTTTCTCTTGAATCATTTGTATCGCCGAGTGAATCAGGGTATCCCGACATATTATTCCGCCTGCTGAATTCGAGCATTTCAGCTTTGTATTTATCCATCATTTTTTCCATTTCTCTTTTATCCATAGCAAAACCTCCAATTAATCTGCTAATTATAATATATTAACGCCAAGAGGTTTTTGTGACACAAAATAAAAAAGGACTACCTTGCGGTAGTCCCTTTTAACTTTTTATTGAGGATTATTCTTCATCCTTCTTCTTGCGGTTAACAAGAACATATGCTGCTGCAGCTGCGCCTGAGATTGCTGCGAATGCTGCAATACCTGCTGCTGAGCCTGTATCGGGAATGATTACGTCTGAATCGCTTGCCCACTTAGCTTCGAATACGAGGTCTGAATCACCCATCTTTTCGGGGATTTCGGGAGTCCAGCCTGCGAACTCTGCGCCGTCCTTAGCGGGATCTGCGGGAACGGGAATCTTTGTACCCTTAACTACCTTATATGTCTTGTATACCTTACCGTCAACCATATAAGTTACGGTGTGAGTATTCTTGATAAGCTCTGAAACACCAACGATTACGATGATACCGCCGATGATAACTGCGCCCGTGATAATAGCGGAGTTGATGCCGATTGCTGTGCCGATTACTGCACCTGAGATAACTGTTCCGCCGATAACGATTGTTACAAACGTCTTATCAAGCTCCCACTGTGCTTCAAATACAATATTTTCAGCAGGCATTGTTGCAGGAACTTCAGGTTCCCAACCTACGAATACATAGCCGAACTTTGTGGGTGCGGGAGGAACGGGAATCTTGTCGCCTTCTTCAAGCACGCTCATTGCATGAGTTACACCGTCAACAACGAACTTAGCAGTGAACTTCTCGCCTGCTACGGGAGCCTTAACCCACTGTGCTGTGTAAGTTACATCCTTAGCGGGCATTGTTGCTGCTACGGGGTTGCCGTTTGCATCTCTCCAGCCTGCGAAGATGAAGCCTTCCTTGGTGGGCTCGGTTTCAGGAACGGGAATTTCAGCGCCGAACTTAACTTCGTATTCATCGAATGTTGTGCCGTCTGCAACGTAAGTTGCCTTATATGACTTAACATAATCGATTACTGCGTAAGCCTTGATATCTTCAGTGCCCATCTTTTCGGGGAGAGGATTGCCGTTTTCATCAGCCCAGCCCTTGAAGACAATGCCTTCAGCTACGGGATCGGGATGAGTCATTGTTTCGCCCTCTTCGAAGGTTCTGGTATCGAATACTTCGCCGTCCTTAGCGAGATAGTAAGTTACTGTATGAGTGGGAGTTGCTTCTGCTTCCCATGTTGCGGTAACTGTATAGTCGTTTGCAGGCATTGTGTCGGGGATTTCCTTATCCCAGCCCTTGAAGATATAGCCTTCTCTTACGGGATCGGCAACATCAGCAATGGGTTCGCCTGCTGCGAGTTCCTTAACAATCTTATCCTTGCCGTCAACCTTACCGCCGGCTGCATCGATTGTAAGAGTATAAGTTACAACTTCTGCTTCCCATTCAGCGGTAACGGTGATATCTTTTGCGGGCATCTTACCATCTGAAGGAAGACCATTCCAGCCCTTGAAGATGAAGCCGTCCCTTGTGGGATCTGCGGGAACTTTGATATCTGACTTATATTCGCCTGTTACATCCTTTGTTGATTCGCCGTCAGCAAACTGACCTTCGCCTGCATCGAACGTAACTGTGATATCCTTGATTTCCCACTTAGCTGTGAGATCGATTGCTTCGTCAGGCATTGTTGTGGGAATGGTAGCAGCGTTACCATTTGCATCTTCCCAACCAACGAATGTGTAACCTTCTCTTGTGGGTTCAAGAGGAACTATGCCTGAAAGAGGAGTTCCGAAGGGAACGTCGTCTTCTGTGAAGATTGATGATTCGTCTGCAAATTCGCCTTCGCCTGCATTAAGAGTGATATCGTGCTTGTTAACAAGCCATTCTGCGAATACTTCGATATCCTCTGCATTCATAAGGCCGTCTTCGGGCATTCCTGTCCAGCCGTTAAACGTGTAGCCTTCTTTGTTTTCAAGGCTGTATTCTGCAATGGGTTCGTCTTCTGCGTACTGTTCTGTCTTGAGAAGTGTTGAACCGTCATAATACTTAATAGTATATTTTTCAGGAATGATTTCTTCCCATGAAGCTTCAACCGTTGTATCCTCTGCAGGAATTTCTGTTACGGGGTTGCCTTCTGAATCAACCCAGCCTGCGAATACGTAGCCGTCCTTTTTGGGTTCGCCCTTTGAAGGTTCGGGAAGAGTTTCGCCTGCTTCACCTGCATCAACTGCGGTGTCATAAGTTTCGCCGTCTACAACATAGGTGATATCAAAGAGTTCTGACCACGTTGCTGTAAGTGAAACATTATTTGCAGGCATTGTTGCGGGAATTGATGCTGCGTTATCGTTTGCATCTACCCAACCTGCGAACTTATAACCTGTTCTGGTAGGTTCGCCGGGAGTTACAACAGTCTGATTTTCTTCAAAGCTGTTTGTATAAGAATCTGTACCGTCGCCGAAGGTACCGTCTGCCGCATCAAGTGAAAGAACGTACTTGGTGGGAGGAACTTCGTCCTTGGTCCATTCACCGGTAATTGTTACGTTGCCTTCGGGCATTACAAAGCTTTCAGTGAGCTTACCGTTATAGTACCAGCCTGCGAACGTGTAGCCTTCTGATGAAGGTACGTCTGCAACTGTTACGGTTGTGCCTACGGGAACATCCTCAACCTTTTCGGGAAGAGTTACGTCTGAGGGAACGTCGCCGGTCCATGAATATTCAACATCATATTCATTGGGATCAGCAGGAATTTCGTTCCAGATTGCCTTGAATTCAACGTCTTCAGCGGGCATTGTGAACTGTGCACCTGCTGAATAGGTTGCACCGTCATATTCCCAGCCGCCGAATGTGTAACCGTCTCTTGAAACTGCAGGAAGAGTGATTGCTGTGCCAACTGTTGCACTCTTTGCTGCACTGTCGGGAACTGTTACTGATGAATCGTCTGTATCATAAGTGATATCGTAGTTGATTGCTGTATATGAACCGATAACTGTTACGTTGCTGTCGGGCATTGTGAATTCAGCGCCTTCTGCATAAACGTTGCCGTCATATTCCCAGCCGTTGAAGGTATAGCCGTCGATTTCTGTTGCATCTGCAAGTGTAACCTTTGAGTTATAGTTAAGACCTGTAACAGATGCGGGGATTTCTGCACCTGAGGGTGCTGTTGAGTAGCTGTAAGCGAGTGTATACTCGTTTGTTGTAAGCTTTGCGTCGAAGATCATATCGCCGGGGCCCATAACTGTGTTTGCGGGAACGTTCCAGCCGCTGAATGTTTCGCCCGTTGCAGGTGTATATTCGGGAGCTGTGATCTTTTCGCCAAACTCATAGGGAACCTTTGCATATTCTTCGCCGTTGATGTTGAAGATTGCGTAGTAGGTTTCGGGTGCCCACTGAGCAACATAAACATCGTCTGTTGTGAAGGTTGCGCCTTCAACCGGCTTATGCCAGCCTGTGAACTTATAGCCTGTTCTTGTGGGATCAGCAGGAGCTTCGATTTCTTCGCCGTATTTGCCGGTTACAACTGCGTTGCCTGAGCCGTTATCAAACTTACCGCCGTTTGCAAGGAAGGTTACTTCGATTTCTGCAAGCTTGCAGTAAACTGTAAGAACGTTTTCCTTACCAAGCTCTACGGTCATTGACGTTACGGTTGTTCTGCTTTCGTCAAGAACGTTGCTTACTGAACTGATGAGTGATTCGAATGTGTATACGTGGTTTGCAGTTGAAGTTGCACCCTGCTTGATGATTTCAACTGTTTCGCCGTTTTTAGCTGAGTTTGTAACAACTGTCTGTGTGATTTCTGAACCGTCTGCAGGATTGATTGTTACAACGTTGATCTTATATTCCACAGAGCCGCTGGGATCGGGAGTCCACTGAGCGGTGAAAGTCATATCTTCATCAATCATCTTATCGGGTGCGGGATTCCAACCGTCAAAGAGATAGCCTTCTCTTGTGGGGTCTGCAGGAGCAGTTACGTCATCACCGTATTCAATGCCTTCAATTACCTTTGATGACGTGCCGTCTGCAAAAATACCGCCTGCTGCATCAAATACAGCCTTATGGGTATTTGCATTCCAAATTGCTACAAGTTCAAGGTTTTCTGCGGGCATTGTTTCGGGGAAATTGATGGGAGTATCGGGAGCGTCTTTCGTTGCCCAACCGCCGAATGAGAAGCCTTCCTTGGTGGGATCTTCGGGCTTTTCAATAGATGCACCGTAGTCAACATCAAGAAGAGGATCGATTTCGGGCACGCCGCCGTTAGTATCAAAGTTAATGCTGTATCTGAAAGTTGAACGAACTGCCTTGATGGTCATATTTTCAGCAGGCATTGTATCGGGAACTTCCTTATCCCACTCATATGAGCAACCGGGTTCAACGGGAAGCGCGGGAGCTGTTACGTCTGAACCGTAAAGACCTGTTACAACTTCGATGAGAGAACCGTCATGGTTTTCAAATCTGATTGAATATGTGTTCTTTGTCCAGAGTGCAGCGATTGTCATATCTTCCGCAGGCATTGTTGTGGGGATGGGAGTATTCCAGCCTGCAAAGGTGTGACCTTCCTTAACGGGAGTGGGAACAACTGTTGTTACGGGTGAGTTGTAGTCGCCTTCGATGGGAGCGATTACTGTATCGCCTGTATCTGTGAATGTAATTGTTGTTTTATTGATATCGTATACAGCGTTGAATGACTTGCCTGCTTCATCCATAACGCCAACTTCGGGATCCCACATCTTGAAGGTGTAGCCTTCCTTAACAGGAGCCTTGGGAGCATCAATTTCTTCGCCGAATACTGTGGGAACTGACTTGTAGAGTTCACCGTCAACATAGAAATCTGCATTATAGATATCAGCTGCATCAGCTGCATAGAGAACTGTATCGCCTGTTACTTCATAGGGGAAGTTTACAACGGTCTTTGTGCCGTCTGCATTTTTAACATACCATGAATTCTCTGCGTTATAGCCTTCGGGAACGTCTTCTGCGTAAACCTTATCGCCATAGAATGCGGGGAATTCATCAAGTGTTTCGTTGCCGTCTACAAATTTTACAGTGTATTCAATATCATCATAGAGAGCAACGAAGGTAACGTCTTCTGTTACTGTTGCGGGAACATCTTCGCTCCAGCCGATGAATACTTTACCGGGATAAACAGGTGCTTCTGCAAGTTCTTCGGGAGTTGCGCCGTATTCATAAACATAAGAAATTGTTCTTGAATCGTTTGACTCGAAGCGACCGCCCTGAGTTGCATCGAAGACGTATGTGTACTCATTGATTTCAAATTCGGGATAGAGGTCTACGTTTGCTGCAGGCATTGTTTTGGGAGGAGTCTGACCGTCTGCTGTTTTCCAGCCGATGAAGGTGTAGCCTTCCTTAACGATTGCGCCGTTCGGGAACTCTGCAGTATCAAATGCGGGAACTTCCGCACCGTAGATAATATCTTCGTGTGCCTGAACCTGAGGAATCTCTGATCTGTCAGTATAATGATAGTTTACTGTGTATTTATTTCTTGCATAGTAAGCATTAAGCACTGAGGATTTATCGCCCTTGACGATGATTTTGTTATCGCTCTTTTTAAGGTCGAGAGTATAGCCGTCTACGGGAGTCTTGAGGATTTCGGCTTCCGCACCGGTTTCAGCAACAATCTGCTGTGAATGATCGGGAATTGTTGAATAGGTTCCGTCAGGACGCATATAGAATACCTGGTAGGTATAGTAGTTATCGCTTGCCTGACTGGGTGCCCATACAGCATAAAGAGTCTTCTCTTCATAATCGTAGTTATATGAAGCAAGTTCTGCAGGTGAAAGAGTAAGAGCTTCTACCTGAGCGTCTGAAAGAACGTTGCCCTGAGCTTCTGCATCTGCATCGCTGACTTTGAGAGCTTCTTTGATCTCTGCAGTGAATGCTCTGTTTGCAGGAACGGGGATCTTCGACCAGCCAACGTGGATATAATCAGCCATTGAAGGTGTTACAGCGCCAAGCTCTGTTACCTGCTCACCGATAATGCCTGCAACCGTGTGTGTTGTTTCATATGCGCTGCCTGCGATGTAGTAACCGCCGTTGGCATCAAGAACAACAGTGCTTGTTGTTGTAAGCTCACCGGGAACGTCGTTAACGTTTGCATCCCACTGATACATACCGCTTGCCGCATTGGTGTTTGCTTCACCCTTGGGCATATTGATGAACATGGGATAGCCGGTTGTTGTTGAAGCTGCAAGTTCCTTGGGAATACGGCCGGTACCTACGGTATCAACTGTTCTTGTGTAGGGGCTGTCATAAACAGCGAGGTCGTATTCAACAGCCCACTCATCAATGCTCATAAGAGTTGTTTTACCCGACTTGATTTCGAGAGTACTTGAAATGATATCGTAGTTATCGAAATAGTCTGAGCTGATGATGCCTCTCTTTACGAGAGAGCCGTTGAGGTTCTGGCTGAACTTTGTTTCATCAGAGAACCAACCTGCGTTATCTGAACCGAGCCTTACCGCACCGCCGAGATAGTCACTGTTAACAGTGAGGCTGGTACGGACACCGTCATCCTCGAAGGTGGGGTTGTCCAGAAATCTTGAATCGAAAAGGAAGCCGATGTTACCGGAATAGGTGTAGTAATCTGTTCCGATATAAACTCTTGCCTTAACCTTTTCGCCGGGTTTTGCTTTTTCGGTTTCGATCCAGTTGATATCATCATCCGCATCTACTCCTGAGGCAAGTTTGTCGTTTGCGTCACCGACAACGTTACCGCTTTTGTCAATTATCAGGCCGTCTGCATTTCTTTCCATACGGAAGAACTTAACGGTGAAGTTAAGATTGAAACCACCGTCAACCTTGGGGTCGAATGCAGATGCCGCAACTGACATCGAACTGAAAATCATGACAACAGCAAGAAGCACTGCCAATGATTTTTTGAGATGTGTCATATGCGTTTTCCTCCTTAGTGCTTGAAAGCCGACAAGCGACACTTTCATATAGTACAAGTCATTGTATCATAATGCTTTGAAAATTTCAAGCATATTTTTATAATTTTATTATAGTAATTCATACAAAAATGTCTGAATAAATCCGCGCATTTTGTTTTATCAGCTGCCAACCTCTTCATCAAGAGCTTTTGAGGCACGGATTTTTGCAAGTTCGTACATCATTGTGTCTCTTGTTTTGCCGTGAACGTTGAAGAAGAGAAGGGTTACGCCCTTCATAAATCTGCCGATTGCGGGAGCGAGAGCGAATACGGTCCAGATACCTCTGAGCATTGCTTCATCGGTCTGCGGAATGATAAAACCGTTAACGTCTTTAAGGGGTTCAAAGTGGATTGCGTCAATGATAACACCGCCGAGGAGAGTTGCAACGTTGGTTGAAATAATTGACATATAGCTCATCGCAGCAGTGATTGTTGCTTCATTACGCACACCCGACTTCCACTCAACATAGTCATAGAGATCGCCGTTGAGGGCGGTGCTGCAGTATCTCTGGATACTGTTGACCGCACCGCAGCAGGTAAGAGCGAAAACAATCCAGATAAAGTTGGGGATGAGGTTGCCTTTTCCGAAAGGTTCATAGCCCACTATCCACATAATAAAATAGCAAATACCGCAGAACATATAGCTGCCTACGGCAAGATTTCTCAAGCCGAATTTCTTTGTAAGCTTGGGAGCAAGGGGAAGAACAAAATAGCTGGGCAGACCCGTGAACAAGCCCGAAATTGAGCTGAGAGAAAGCTTGCCCATACAGTTGATCCAGAAATAGTTCTGAACTTTTTCGCCCGTCTGTTTGCCGACCGCAAAGAAGTTCTTTATAATAAGCACCCACATCGGTCTGCAGGTGCCGACGGTTTTGAAAGTTTTGATAAGACCGACCTGCTTCATCTCTTCTCTTGAAGCAAGAGGCATTCTTTCCTTGAGTGTAAAGAATCCGTAAGTTCTGAAAATAAGTACGCAGGAAATGAAGAACGTAGCGCCGCCGATATATACGAATCTGGTCGGCACGCCCTTAAGAAAGTCAACGAAAACAGGGAATAAAGAAGGAAGCCACACGCCCATAAGATCGGCATAGGCATCGGTAGCTATAAGTCTGTTTCGTTCGGAAACGTTGGGGGTTATGTTGTAAAGAATGGTCTGATAGCTCGTGTTATAGAATGAATTTGCGATTGAGCCGACATAGTTGAAAATGAAGAAAAATATAAACAGAAGCTTGGGATCAAGCCCTTCGGGAAGCACCCACGGAGTGAATGCGGAGAAGAACCAGAACGGCAGGGTCAAGAGCAGATAAGGGCGCACTCGTCCCCATCTTGTTCTTGTTCTGTCGATTATAAGACCCGAAAGCGCATTGTCTATGGCATCAAGCGTACTGCTCACGGCTGAAGCTGCCGCCAGAGTTGTGGCAGGAGCACCGAGCATTACGTTATAGTAATAAAACGACTCTTTGTTGTGGAACGAGTTCCAGTTTGTATCGCCAAAACCCGAAAGTATATATGCGATATAGTGTTTGGGACTGAGATATTGCTTGTGTTGTTGATCCAGATGCCTTTTCACTTTTTCGGAATCATTGCTTTTCTCCGAAACAGCATTTGTGTTTTCTGACAAACGTCTCACCTTCCTTATCAATATGCGAACTTACTCCATAGTAATCCTATTATAAAACGTATTCTATAATATTTGCGAAAAAAAATCAAGCATATCAGAGAAAATTCTCGAATATGCTTGACAAAATCAAACAGATAATCAATTAAATGACTATATTTTCACTTGTAAGAGGTTGCTTTGTGCGGGTCTTCCAGAAGCTGTTTGCATGAATATAAACACGGTATTCCCTGCCTTTTTCAAGGCCGTCAAACGACACGCTTATTGTTTCGGGCATATCGTAAAAATAGTATTCGCTCCATACGGTTGAGTTGCGGACGGTCACACCGTTGCTGTCTTTAACTATTACATTATAATCATTAACTCTCTCACCGTCATACTTCGCCTGGTCAAAAGTTACCTTGAATCCGTTTTCGGTTTTATCTGAAATAACGGCTTTTGCGCTCTCTTCAAAATAGGGCGCCTGAGTTGTCTTGTATCGTGCGTCGGTATAAAGGAACGAATCTACGTCCCAAGCACTGTCTATTTTCCAGGTGTAAGGGAAGAAATTCGACGTGATGACGTCATAAGGATAAATTCTGACCCTCATATCGGCATCAGCCTCAACGAAAAGCATTTGCGCGGCTTTTTCTTCGTTGGGAGGAATTGTGCCGTAGACCTTATCAAACTCATCAAGCTCAAAATAGCTGAGAGTACCCGTGCCGAGGCAGGTAAAATGCTGCTGATGGATTGAACGGGGGTCATTTATGGGAGCGTGTGAATGACCTGAAAAATCAATAATCTGGGGATAATTCATAAGAATTGCGGTAAGCTCATCCTCGCCCCAGTTTGCGCTGCCGTAAACCGTACCCATAATATGCGGATGCTGGAAGAAGAAAATGGGTCTGATCGGGTCATCGGCAGCTGCTTTTTTCAGCTCTTCGGCAACCCACTTCTGCTTCGCATCATCAAAATGGCAGCCGTTTGTGCTTGTGACACTGATAAAATGATAGCCGTTGATAACCTTATGGGTATCAGGTTCCATTGCAAAGATTTTTTTGAATCTTTCAAGTGCAGATTCCTCTCCGTCATGAAAGTATTCGTGGCTCGCAAGTGAAAGGGTCGCTTCCGTGCCTTCTTTAAGATTCTCGTCGAGAGTCTGCTTGAATGAAAGCATCTGTGTTTCGCTGCCGCTTTTGGTAAAGTCACCTGCAACATAGAGGGCGTCAAGCTTTGAATATTCTTCTTTTTCGCTGAGCTCGTATGCTGTTTTCAATGCTTTGGTCATTCTTTCGCGTTCAACGCAATCGTGTTCATCGGCATAATGAACGTCGCTTACAACAAGGAAACGCAGAACGGGCTTAAAATTTTTATCAAATGCCATAACAATACTCCTTTATGCACTAAAGGAGCTGCTCTGAGAACAGCTCCCTATTTTTTAGTTACCGTTTGTGAAGAGTGCGATTACCATTGCAATGCTTGCGAAAATATCCGAGATCATACCCATAATATCTATCTGATCAAACCAGCCTGCAAGGTTATCGAGAAGAGCGCTCCAGTTGAGGTCCTTAATCTTGTCGATAAGATTCTTTTCGGGTTCGGGAACGATTGAGGTGTCTCTTGCGGTTACGCTGATTTCATAGATATCGCTGTCGTGTGCAGCGCCTGCAGAAACTTCGATATAATAGTTGCCTGCAGCAAGAGGCTTTGTTTCAAGCTTTGCCGTTTTGCTTGAGTCCGTAGCCTTTACTTCAAGAGTTGATGCAACAGCATCGCCGTTTGAATCAAGAACTCTTACGTTCCACTGACCGTTATTTGTTGCCTTGAAGTTGATATCAAAGCCCTTGTTATCTGCAGCTGCGGTAAACTCGAAGAAGTCCTTGTCAGCTTTATCGTCAAGAGTTGCTTTATATGTTGTGCCTACGTTGATTTTATCAGCCTGAGTTGCGGCATCGTTCATTTCGCTCTCTGTGTTTGAAGCTGCTCTGAACAACACTCTTGTTCTGTATGAGCCGTTACCTGTTATCTTGAGAAGGTAATCGCCTGCGGGAACGCATACGCTGGGACCGATTTTTGAAGCGTCATCAGCTGTCATTTCGATTTTTGTTACCGAATAGGGAACCTGAGTGCCGTCTGAACCTTCAACGTATGTTACAAGCTCTGCGTTAACAGCACTCTTGGGTGTGAAATCATTATAGAGATAGAGATTGATAACGCCGTTTGAAGGAACGGTGATTTTAAAATAGTCATCATCGCCTGCGCTTGTTGAGCCATAGTAGTATTTGGGGCTGCCTGATGCTGAAAGTACAAGAGCAGTTGCTTTATCTGCAGTGTTGTTGGGTTCTGCTTCAGCGGAGATTGCATCGTTAACGGTTACGCTGATTGTGTAAGCAACGGTACCGTCGTAAACGTCACCCTGCTTAACTTCAACAACGTACTCTGCCTCTGCTGCAACAAGAACTTCAGCGCTGTCGCTAGTGCTTGCGCCTGCTGATTCGAAGTTTGCAACAACGGCACCGTCTGCGTTCTTGACTGTTACTTCAAAGTATGAACCTGCTGCACCCGAAACTGCTGCGTGAGCAAAAGTAACCTTTGCAAGACCTGACTTTGCAGCCTTGAACTTGAAGTTATCAACGTCGCTGCTGTTACCGAGAACGCCTGCGATTTCTTTGCCGATTTCGAACACTGTTGCGGTTGCAACGTCATTGTTGGGCTCTGTTTCTTCGTTTTCTGCTGCCGATGCTGTAGCAAAACAGCCTGCAAACATAAGAACTGCAAGAAGAAGAGCAATTACTGACTTGAATTTTTTCATCTTTTTTGTCCTCCTGTTTTATGAAAATTATTTGCAGAAGCATTCTATCATACTTTTTTGCGATTGTCAAACCATTATCGGCAGGTAAATATTAATAATCGGTAAATTATATATTGAAACTATATAAAACAAGACCACTCTTTTAAAAATGAAAAGTTTCGGATAGGTTCCGGCTATGACCGAATATATTTTGGGTGTGGGCTTCGCCCACCCTTAACTATTCACTTTTCATTTTTCACTGTTCACTAAAAAACCGCCCCTTTCGGAGCGGTTTATTTATATTAATACATTCCGCCGCCCTGAGCTGCCATTGCCGCTGCCTGAGCTGCGTCTGCTGCGGGATCGGGCTTATCGGTAACAAGGCTCTCTGTTGTAAGAACCATTGAAGCAACCGATGAAGCATTCTGAAGTGCTGAACGGGTTACCTTTGTGGGGTCAAGGATACCTGCCGATGCCATATCGCAGTAAACGTCCTTTGCAAAGTCATAGCCGTAGCCGATCTTGCCGCTTTCGTGGATAGCGTTGATGATGATTGAGCCTTCAAGACCTGCGTTAGCCGCAATCTGACGAACGGGTTCTTCAAGTGCCTTGAGAACAATCTTGATACCTGTCTTTTCGTCAACGTCATCTGTTGTGTCAAGAAGAGCCTTAACGCTGCTTACTGCGTTAAGAAGAGCAACGCCGCCGCCTGCTACACAGCCTTCTTCAACAGCTGCCTTGGTTGCTGCAAGAGCATCTTCAATGCGGAGCTTCTTTTCTTTCATTTCGGTCTCTGTTGCCGCACCAACCTTGATAACTGCAACGCCGCCTGAAAGCTTTGCAAGTCTTTCCTGAAGCTTTTCTCTGTCGAAATCGGACGTTGTGTTTTCTATCTGAAGCTTGATCTGTGCGATTCTTGAAGCGATTTCGTTCTTGTCGCCTACGCCGTCAACGATAATGGTGTTTTCTTTTGAAACCTTAACCTGACGAGCTCTGCCGAGCTGTGAAAGCTGAGTATCCTTAAGTTCAAGACCGAGGTCTGAAGCGATAACTTCGCCGCCGGTGAGGATAGCGATATCCTGAAGCATTTCCTTTCTTCTGTCGCCGAAGCCGGGAGCCTTGACGCATACGCAAGTGAATACGCCGCGGAGCTTGTTAACAAGAATTGTTGAAAGAGCTTCACCCTCACCGTCCTCTGCAACGATGATGAGCTTGCCGCCTGCGTGCATAATCTGCTCAAGAAGAGGAAGAAGGTCCTGAATGCTTGAGATTTTTTTATCTGTGATAAGAATGAGAGCGTCGTCAATAACAGCTTCCATCTTATCCGTATCTGTTACCATATAGGGTGAGATATAGCCTCTGTCAAACTGCATACCCTCAACAACCTCTGACTCGGTAACTGCAATCTTTGATTCTTCAACGGTGATAACGCCGTCTGAAGTAACCTTTTCCATTGCGTCTGCAATAAACTTGCCTACTTCTTCGTCAGCAGCTGAAATTGTTGCGATTCTTGCGATATCTTCTGAGCTTGAAACGGGCTTTGAATTGTTCTTTACTGCTTCAACAGCAGCGTCAACAGCCTTTGCCATACCCTTCTTTACTACCATGGGATTTGCGCCTGCGGTAACGTTCTTCATACCCTCTCTGATAAGAGCCTGAGCAAGAAGAGTTGCGGTTGTTGTGCCGTCGCCAGCAACGTCGTTTGTTTTTGTTGAAACTTCCTTAACAAGCTGTGCGCCCATATTCTCAAACGGATCTTCAAGCTCGATTTCCTTTGCGATTGTAACGCCGTCGTTTGTGATGAGGGGTGCGCCGTATTTCTTATCAAGAACAACGTTTCTGCCCTTGGGACCGAGTGTAATTTTAACTGTATTTGCAAGCTTGTCAACGCCTGCCTGAAGAGCCTTGCGGGCTTCTTCGCCGTAAATAATCTGCTTTGCCATTATAAAATCCTCCTATAAAAAATCAAAATTATTCTACGATTGCAAGAATATCACTCTGCTTAACGATTGTGTATTCTTCCTTGTCAAGCTTAACCTTTGTGCCGGAGTACTGGCTTGTGATTACCTTATCGCCAACGTTGATATACATTTTAACTTCGTTGCCGTCAACCATTCCGCCGGGGCCGACTGCAACAACTTCTGCAATCTGGGGCTTCTCCTGCGCGGATGCGGCAAGGATGATTCCGCTGCTTGTTGTTTCTTCAACCTCAACAGCCTTTACCACTACTCTGTCTGCAAGCGGTTTAATAGTCATATTTATTACCTCCAAAATATTATTTATCAAATTTTAGCACTCGAACTCGTTGAGTGCTAATTTGTATTGTAGACCCTTTTTACGGAAAAATCAACCCCATTTTCCAAAATTTACAATAAGTACATAATTTAATTTCAGAATTCCGCAAAAATACTTCTTTTGTTGACATAAAGAGATAATATGGTATAATATATTAGTAAAAATATTTATAATATAAAGGTGTCTTAAATGAACATATTGGTCACTCTCGACTCTAACTATATATATCCTTTGTGTGTGATGTTCAATTCCCTTGCAAAAACCAATTCTCAGAATCAGTTTGACGTTTACGTTGCGTATTCATCGCTGACCGAGGATGATTTTGCCCGAATGGAAAAGGCCCTTGAAGGCACTGACGCACAGATTCACAGAATTCTTGTTGACAATAAGATTTTTTCAGGTGCGCCCGTGCTTGACAGACTCAGCAAGGAAACGTATTACCGCCTCCTTATCGGCGATATTCTGCCTGCAGACGTTCATAAAATCCTCTATCTTGACCCCGATATCGTCATCAACAAGGATCTTTCGGAGCTTTATGACGTTGATCTTACGGGCAAAGTCGTTGCCGCCGCAAGGCACCTGCCTTTCTTTGTTGAAAAGTTTAACCTTGTTCGCCTGAGAATGAAGCTTAAGAGCCATTATATCAACGCAGGCGTTCTGCTTATCAACCTTGACGAGTGGCGCAATGCCGTTACTCTGCAAGAGATTCTTGACTATATTTCATCAAGCATAAAAAGGCTCTGGCTTGCAGACCAGGACGTTATCAATAAGTTTTTTGAATTTTCAACCGTCTACATTGATGAAAGACGCTATAATCTTGATGAAAAGGTTTTTCGCAGATATTCATCAAACAAAGTCCGTAAATCAAAAAGGATTGACCTTGATTGGGTAAGAAAAAACACAAGCGTTATTCATTTCAACGGCAAACACAAGCCGTGGCGTGAATGCGCGGATTATATTGGAAAGCTCGGTGAGTTTTTTGAACAAAACAAAATTATTTGAAAACAAAGCACGTGTAATACAGATTATCGGAGCAAGCCTTGTCGGTTTGCTCTTTCTCGGTGTATTCCTTTATTGCTACTTCACTTACGGTAAAGAACTGACGGAAATCATCAGCGACCCCGAAAGGTTCAAAGCACTCATTGAAAGCTTCAACAACTGGGACAGAGTCGCTTTCGTTGCAATCCGCGCATTTCAGACGGTTATTAAAATCATTCCTGCCGAGCCGCTTGAAATCGGTGCAGGCTGCCTTTACGGCACCTGGGGCGGTTTGCTCTACTGTATGCTCGGCACTTTTTTAGGCTCGCTCGTTATTATTGCACTTTCAAAATTATTCGGCAGAAAATTCGTGAATATCTTCTTCCCGATTGAAAAAATCGATTCCCTCAAGTTCCTTCAGGATAAAAAGAAAGTTTATTTTTCACTTTTCTTTATCTATCTTATTCCCGGAACACCCAAAGATATTCTTACATATGCCGCAAGCATAACAAACATCAATATGGTCAGGTTTATGATAGTTACAAGCATCGCAAGAATTCCTTCCATAATCACATCCACCATAGTCGGAGCTGAAATTATGGAAAAGAATTACTGGCTTGCAGCAGGAATTTTCATCGGCACAGGCGCTCTCAGCATTATATGTTCTCTTATCTATAATAAATTTTCCAAAGCACACGATAAAAAAGCCAATTCAAATCCCGAAATTGCAGAGGATAATAATAATGAATAAATTACTGCAGGCTAAAGAAATACCGGATAACACTCTGCTTGTCAGAGGCGAAACACGGCTTCCGTCATTCACGGCGCTTTCGTTTATGCTCGTTGTTCTCATTCCCGATTATTTTTCAACCGTTCTCACTTTCGTAGGCTTCGTTTCCGTTTTGAGGAAGAAGTTTGCGCCGAAGAATCAGCCCCTTTTCGGTGCGCTGGGTATAAGCATCCTTGTTTATATGGCGTGGATGATAGTCGGCTTCTTTTATTCTTCCGCGCTTGTTTCTTCTTTCTTCACACTCGGACTCTGGGCGTTGGTTTTTACAAAATATTATTTCATAAACAAAGCCGCCGTCAACGAAAAAATCGTTGACTCCGCTATGTATTTCGGCGGAATCGGCGCAGGTATTGCAGGCGCAATAGGCATCGGTCAGATGGTTCTTTATCATATTGACCGTTTTCTCAACAGCCGTTTCGGTATCGGCCACATTATTCTCGGCGAAGGCAGTCTTGAGATAGGAATAAGCACAATTTTCAATCCGTTCTGGCGTTTTATAAACATCATCATGGAACTGATTATCTATATTCTCCCCGATTTTCTTAAAAACCTTATGCACTCAACAACCTTCCATGATTTTGAAACAAGAGCCTGCGGAACGCTCACAAATCCCCTCTTCTTCGCAACAATCGAAATTATGCTTCTCCCCTTCGCAATATATCTTTTCCTTTGTTCGCCGACACGCAAAACCCGTATTCTCGGCTTGTTATGTTTCCTGCTTGCCGCAGGCGGTATAGCTTGTTCGTATTCAAGAGGACCTTACGTTTATGCGGTTCTCGTTTGTATTCTTCTTCTGTTCCACGGCGGAAAAAAAGCTCTCAAACTCATCGGAGTCGGCGTTCCTCTCCTTGGCGGAGCGATGGTGTTTGTGGCTGACCGTTTCTCAACTTTGTTCAGCAGCAAAGGCAGCGGTTCCTCGCTTTCCGAAACCGTTGCAGGCGTATTTGACCATATTTCAGCAGTGTTCAGCGGCAGCGATGCCTCGTTCTTCGGAAAAATCATTGATATCTTTGATTACGTTATGTCGTTATTCAACAGCAACGATGTTTCCGTCAGCACAAGAACAGACCTTTGGCGAAGCATACTTGATATGATTGAAAAGAAACCGATTTTCGGCTACGGCACAGGTGTTGATCATACAAGGCAGATGCTTCACAACGTTTATAACATAAAACAGCCCCACGCTCATAACATATTCCTTGAATCGTGGGTTGAACACGGAATAATCGGCGTTATTCTTTTCACCGCAATTCTTGTTGTTTTCGCAATTTATATGATTCGCCTTTTTGTAAAAGGCGGAAAAGCAAGGGCTTACGCAGTAACTCTTTTTGCATCGGTTGCAGGCTTTGTTTTCTGCGGTCTGACCGATGACCTTTTCTACGGCATAAAGCCGCTTCAGTATCTTATGATGATATTCGGATTATCCCAGGCAGTTTATCTGCTTTATTTCAATAAAAAAGCAAATTCCGACGGAGGAAAATGATGAACGTTCTATCTATAGGCAACAGCTTTTCAAACAATGCACACCGTTTTCTGCCGAAAATGGTTCAGGCCGACGGCGGAGAAATGATGCTCTGCAACCTTTATATCGGCGGCTGTTCGCTTGAAACACATTGGAACAACTGGCGCGAAGAAAAAACGGATTATGAATATGAAATATATCTTCCGTTTGAAACGGAAATGACAAAAGCGAACGAAGTAGCACTTCACGAAGCTGTCGAGGATGAGGAATGGGACGTTATTACTCTTCAGCAATGCAGCCCCCTCAGCGGAATAAGAGAGAGCTACACTCCTTATCTTTCAGAGCTTGCGGAATACTGCAGAATGGTGCAGCCGAACGCCAAAATAATGCTTCATCAGACTTGGGCTTATGACAAAAACTGCCCGCTTACCGCATTTTCAAACTACGGCAGAAGCCAGCAGGAGATGTACCGTATGCTGACGGAAGCTTACGTTGACGCGGCACTTGAAGCGGACATTGATATTATAATCCCGAGCGGCAGAGCGTGGCAGACGGCAAGAAACACAATCGGCGACAAGCTGACCGAGGTTGACGGATATCACGGCAATGATTTGGGCTGTTATCTCGCAGGCGCCTGCTTCTATGAAACTATCTTCGGTAAGAGCATTTATGATAACAAATTCGAACTGCCCGATATTGATAAAGGAATTATGGAAACCCTGAAAATCTGCGCCCACACAGCGGTTAAAAAAGGGATAATCAGAAATGGATATTAATCTTTTAAAAGAATATATCAATAAAATCAGCGAAATCAAAATTATCGGTAAAGATTTCAGCTTTGACGGAACAGATTTTCATTTTGTCGGCTTTTGCAAAGAAGAAAACCACCTTCACGCTGTAATTCTTTCTTATAACGAAGAACTTTTTGATAAAAAAGAGCAGCTGAAAATTGATATACTCAATACCTGCAATCTCGACGGCACATACACTCCCACCGTAAGGGAATCAGAGCGTCACAACCTGTTATTTAACGAGCCGATTCTGCATATAACCAAGCTTGCTTCGGGTTGTACTGAATTATACTCCCATAGTTCGAGCCGTACCTTGTTGGAAAACGGCATTGACGAAAACGTAATTCTGCTCACGGAGTTTATCCGTGCAGGCTGGGAATGCGAAAAGCTTTCACACGTTCCCTTTGACAGACTTTATATTAGCAGGATTGACTTTGAAGGCGAGTACGCCGGATTCCCGGAGTTTTCAGAAGAAATTACTCTTTCTTTCGCAAATACATCTGAGCGCAAACTTGTTGAAATCCCGATTTCACTTGAAATCGGTTCAAATGAAAAGAAAATTGAATTATCCTCAGATGAGCATATTTTCATAAGAGAAGTAAAACTTATTGATATGTATGATGAAATGGAGCAGCTTTTCAACAGTGAACGTTTTCGTGAAATATGCACTCCCGAAGAAATTGAAAATCAACGAAGAAGCTTTATCGGGAATTTTTCTCTCTCCTGCCCCAAAGGCAAATATTACGTTTCCGTTGAGTATGAATCATACGAAAACACCTCGGTCGAAATCAAGCTCAAATCTGTTCTTGATTCACCTCCGATCGAAAAAGAAAGTTGTATGGCGTTTTTGATGCGTTCCGGCTCATCACCTCTTCACGATGGAATGACGGTTAAAACCGCCATTATAGATACGCCGTTTGACGCTGACACAAAATCAATCGAAGCTGAAATTTTCACGGTTTCGGTAACAACAAAACCGAATGATATAACAGTATAAAAACCGAAAGAGCATTTTACTCTTTCGGTTTTCTTTATGGCAAAAAAAGAGGGCAACCTTGCGGTTACCCTCAAAAAATGATTTTTTAATTATTCAGCGATATCGATAACAACGCCTGAACCAACAGTTCTGCCGCCTTCACGGATAGCGAAACGGAGACCCTTTTCAATAGCGATGGGAGTGATAAGCTCAACATCCATATCAACGTTATCACCGGGCATGCACATTTCTGTGCCTGCGGGAAGGCTGATTACGCCTGTAACGTCAGTTGTTCTGAAATAGAACTGAGGACGATAGTTGTTGAAGAAGGGAGTATGACGGCCGCCTTCTTCCTTTGAAAGAACGTAAACCTGACCTGTGAACTTGGTGTGGGGGTTGA
>JAZSBC010000003.1:0-8636 GCA_045602245.1 Acutalibacteraceae bacterium
TTTCCGTATCATCGTTCACGGTAGCCGTTGACAGACGCTTCAACCGCCAGGGCGAAGACCGTCAGGCAGATTTCATCGATATCATTGCATGGAGACAGACTGCAGAATTCGTTTGCAAGTATTTCCGCAAGGGTTCAATGATCGCCGTTCAGGGCTATATCCAGACCAGAATGTATGAGGATAAAAGCGGCAACAAGAGAAAGGCTGTTGAAATTGTAGCAGATAACGTCAGCTTCTGCGGTTCAAAGGCAGAAAGCGGCACAGGCTCTTATTCAAGAGACGCCGGCTACGCAGCTGCTCAGCCCGCACCCTCATATTCAACTGCAGATGAGGGTGATTTCAAAGAAATTCCCGAAGACGACCTTCCGTTTTAAGGTCGCAAAAACTGAAACTGAAAAGGAGGTTTAATCCATGGCTTACGACAGAAGCGAAAAGAGACCCAACAAAAAGGGCCGCAGAAAGGTTTGTGCTTTCTGTGTAGATAAAGTTGAATGCATCGATTACAAGGATGTAAACAAGCTTAACAAGTTCACTTCAGACAGAGCAAAGATCCTTCCCCGCCGTGTTACCGGCACTTGCGCTAAGCATCAGCGTGAGCTGACAACCGCTATCAAGCGTGCACGTCAGATTGCTCTTATCCCCTATACAAGTGACTGATTATAAAAAGCTGACGGCTTGACACTCAGGTGTCAAGCCGTTTTTTTATGTCTTTATGTGTGAAAGTTTCACAAAAAGAGAATAACCGAATTGTGCAAAAAAGAGAAAAGTTCGAAAAAAGAAAAAAGTCGCGTGACAAACCGTGATTTCCTTCATATATACATAGAAGCATTCATAAAGGGAATGCAAATGAATTTGAAAGAAAGTGATTCCGATGGTTTGTTAAAGGTTACAAAAGGTATCAAATTATAACAAAACTGTAATTTGACATCAAAATCCCGTGATGTTAAAATTAAGGAGGGAAATGTGATTTGAGAAAAATCTTTCGCAAATTATCAGGTGTTGTTTCAATTTTTCTGTGTTTGGCTTTATTGTTGAATACAGTAGCGTTTGCCGCCGATTCTCAGCCGAATGCGGTTGTTGAAAGCATATCAATTTATAACCGAAGCGGTATACTTGAAGGCGAAACCATTCAGCTTAAAGCTGATGTTGAAGCAAGCAGTTCGGCATTTGACAGTGTAGAGTGGAGTTCAAGTGATCCTTCCGTTATTTCTTGCACAGAAGACGGAAAAATCAAGGGCCTTGTTGCAGGAAAATCCGCAACCATAACTTGTAAAGCAAAATGGGGCTCAAAAAAAGCAAGCATAGGGGTTTATTGCGTTGAAAGACTTCCTGATGAAGTTAAAAGTGGTTTTGAAAACATCCTGACATTTATTTACGACTATCCCGGCATTGATATTTATTCTTTATCAGATTCGGTAATAAAAGATATTTCTGTTGATTGGTTTTCTTTTATCAGTGTGTTTTATACAGCATTCGGACCGATTTTTTCATTCATCTCAAGCAATGCTTTTGTTGGAGGCAAGGTATCTGTTATAGGAAAAGCAAATAATTATGCATATATAAGATACGGCGAAAACAATTCGCAGGACGGCTTCGTGAAATTTTCCAAACTCAAAAAAACAATAAGCGGTTTTTTGAATCTTTCGGAAACTCAAATAAGCTTATGGGCTGATGGAAATGATTATTCAACAGGTATTTTAACCAGCGATTATAACGGCAATATTAAATGGGATGTTGATGACAAAGAATATGCAAGCTATAACGATAAAACCGGACAGATTACAGGAGAAATTCCCGGCAAGGTAGTAACGGTAACCGCAACAGCAGACGGAATGACGGCAGAGTGCAAGGTACGCTTGCTGTATAAGTGGCCTCAGACCTGGGTGGGAAAAGCCAACAAAGACACACACCTATACAAAATGAACGGAACGGGATTCAAAGAAAAACGCAGTTTGAAATCCGGAAGTGATTTTACTGTTTACGGAGACTGCGGCACGAATGACGGCTGGGTATTCGGTTGTTATAAAATCGGAGAAACCAATAATTGGGGTTATGTACCCATTTCTGATATTTCAACCAAAGGCACAATTTCGCAGTATAACAATTTGGAAACCACTTCAGAAAACGGTGAAAAAGTTCCTTGGGTATGGCCTATGTATGATGAGTCAATAAAAAATATTAGCTCACCTTATGGACCACGCAACATAACTTCTTACGGAACAATACATCACAGAGGTTTTGATATTACCACAGGTAACCCCGGAGATATTGCCGGTGAATATGTTGTTGCAACTGCCTCAGGAATTGTTACAAAAAGATTTAAAAATACGACCGATTGTGGATATTGTGTTTGCATAAGCACAGAATGTATAGATCCTATAACCAACAAAAACATTTCCATTATATATATGCACTTGTTAGAACTTCCAAAGTACAAAAACGGGAAAGAAGTGTTAGTTGGGGATTACATAACAGTAGGCACTATAATCGGAAAAGTCGGAAAAACAAACGGCAATACGGATCCGGATATGGGTTATCATTTGCACTTTGAAGCAAACAGCCAAAATGCTGCTGTTAAAGATCCTGGAAGAAGTGATTTCACCTATACCCTTAATCCTATGTATTTCTTTGTTGAAAAAAATGTAACTTTCAGCGGTACAAATTCCTATAAAAAGTATGGCGGTTATTGGTACGATTTGAATGGAGGATATCAAAATGAAGAAATTTTTAAGTCTTATTTTAACTTTTAGTTTGTTATTTGTTATAACAGCTTGCACACAGAATGCAGAGAAAAACAAGGTTGATGACACAACTACAATCCCGGCAGAATCTTTTTCAGAAACCGAGGTCAACAGCAACGAGTCAATAAAAATAAATGATGCTGGTGGCGGCGGTTTGGCTTTGACTAAATACAGAAGTATTTATTGCGATATTCCCAGACCGTTTGCAAATCTTGTTGAACTTGACGAGTTCGAAGAGTGGCACGGAGGAATTATAGAAATCGACCCGAATGAAACAAACATAATGACAATGAAGTTATTTATTCAAGAGTTCAACATTTCTCGTGAGGAATTTGACAGAGCAAATCTTGAATGGACTAAAATAATCATTGATGGTTTTAAAGGTAAGCCGATGATGGATCCGCAAGATTTTGCAAATCAAGAAACCGATGAAGTGTATAATGCGGATATAATCTATACTTTTGATGATGAAATAATCAACGAGTATTATTTGAGCCACGATTATCCGTTTGTTTATGTTACCGATTATGAAAATGCCGTTGCCGACGGTACATATCAGACCCGTACAACCGATTGGGTTGATGTTGAAGCAATGGAAGCGGAGATAATTGCAAAATACGGCGAAGCGGAAATCGTTGCCGAAACTGAAACCGTAATTCAGGAGGAAACAACTGCAATCGACTCGTCGAAATCTGAAATAACCGAATAAACAACAAAGAGGCTGTCTTTACGGACAGCCTCTTATTGTTATTCATCCAGATTTTTGACCGTGGGCAGGTTCCAGTGGAATATTGTTGCGAGGATGCGGATTATCAGTACTGCGCCTGCGCCGAGAATGATTGCGAGAGTTGTTGAGCAGATATTATAATGTATCAACAAATAATATATAATCGCTCCGATTATTGCCGCAAGGGCATAAACTCTTTTGCGAAGAATCTTCGGCACTTTGCCTGCCATTATGTCACGCATTACGCCGCCGCCGATTCCCGTAAGCACGGCAACAAAAACGGAGAGGAACATATTCTCCTCAAATCCGCAGGCGATTGAGCTGTTGACACCGCCTACGACGAAAACGGAAAGTCCGATTGAATCAAATACGTTGATAACCTGCGAATAGACGTCATAGTGTTTTTTTATTCTTTTGCCGAAGAAATACGCAATAACAAAAACCGCAAGAGAGGTTACGAGTGCTGTTATGGCATAGACGGATTTGCGGAATGCCATCGGCGGAGTGTAGCCGAGAATGAGGTCACGCACTATACCGCCGCCAACTGCCGTGACCGTGCCGAGTACGAGCGCGCCGAAAATATCGAATTTCTTTTCAAGTGCGGTTATAACTCCCGTTATCGCGAAGGCAACCGTACCGATTATTTCGATTATAAGCATTATTGATTCAACGTTCATTGTTCTTTCTCCATAGCCACTCGGCGGCAAAGAAAATCAGACCGCCGACGGTATAACATATAATATCTTTTATATCAAAGGTTCTGCCGATTACGGTGCTGACGATTTTGTTATCCGAAAGACCGATAAGATTCACAAAATCAAAATACTGCAGTCCTTCAATAAAAACCGCAAATAGCGTTGCGAAAAGGGGGAGGGTTTTCATTTTATCGGGTATGAATATGCGTAAAAATGCGCAGACGAGCATAACGACAAGCACGTCGCCGATATAAGGTCTGACAAATCCGTCGTGAACAAAAACGGCGATTAAAACTTCCGCGGCAAACAGCAGAAGAAACAGTATTGAATATGTAATTCTAAGCTTTTTCTTCATTTTTTCTTTTCCTCAGGTCTGCGAAAAATTCCGAGAGAATCGCGGAGCATTCTTCCGCCATAAATCCGCTTACAACTTCGGGCTTGTGATTATAGGGCAGGTCAAAAAGATTGACCACCGACCCGCACGAGCCTGCTTTTTTATCGCTTGCGCCGTAAACGAGCCTGCGTATTCTTGAATTGATTATTGCACCCGTACACATCGGGCAGGGTTCAAGCGTGACGTACATTTCACATTCCCACAGCCGCCAGCCGCCGAGCTTTTTGCAGGCAAGGTCGATTGCCTCGATTTCGGCGTGGGCAAGGGCGTTTTTGCCGTATTCCCTGCGGTTTCTGCCGAGCGAAACAACCTCGCCGTTGCGCACGATTACCGCGCCGACGGGTACTTCAAGCTCATCGGCGGCAAGCTTTGCCTGTTCGATTGCAAGGGCCATAAAATCAAAATCGGTCATAATAAATCCTTATGTTTAAGGGCGACTTGTGAAAGCCGCCCTTGAGATTATTTTCTTAAATCAATCTTTTCAACGTGCCAGATATCTCTTGCGTAGTCGTTGATTGAACGGTCTGCGGCGAATACGCCTGCACCCGAGATGTTCATAAGTGACATTGTGTCCCATCTCCTGACGTCGTGCCAGATTTCTTCCGCAGTTTTCTGAATGTTTCTGTAGTCCGCAAAATCTGCAAGCACCATATAGGGATCGTGATTAACGATAACGTTGCTGATTTCGCTGAACATTTTACCGCCGATTCCCTTGTTGATATAATCAATAACGTTGTGGATTTCGGCATTGTTGTTATAGTAATTCTGAGGCACGTAGCCGCTTCTTCTGAGTTCGTTGACCTCAGGAGTACTCATACCGAAGATGAGAATATTATCCTTACCCACTGCGTCGTAAATCTCAACGTTTGCGCCGTCCATTGTGCCGAGAGTGAGCGCACCGTTAATCATCAGCTTCATATTGCCGGTGCCGCTTGCTTCCGTGCCTGCGAGCGAAATCTGCTCGCTGATATCGGCGGCAGGCATAAGAGCCTCAGCCATAGTAACGTTATAATCTTCCATATAAACAACCTTGAGAAGATCCTTTACGTCGGGGTCGTTATTGATGAGATTTGCAAGAGCGCAGATGAATTCAATGATTTTCTTTGCCATATAGTAGCCCGAAGCTGCTTTTGCGCCGAAAATGTAGGTGTGCGGAGTGTAGTTGCCGTTGGGGTTAGCCTTGATTTCAAGGTATTTTGCGAGAATGTTGAGAGCGTTGAGGTTCTGTCTCTTATACTCGTGAAGTCGCTTAACCTGAACGTCGAAAATCGAGGTCGGATCAAGGCTGATTCCTGTTTTTGATTTAACAAGCTTTGCAAAATCCTCTTTGTTCGCAGTCTTGATTTTGCGGAGATTTTCAAGCACTGCCGCATCGTCTTTGTAGTCGCGGAGTTTAAGAAGATTGCTTGCGTCGTATACGAAGCCGTCGCCGATAAGGTCCGTGAGCATACCCGTAAGACGGGGGTTTGCCTGACAGAGCCAGCGGCGGTGAGCGATACCGTTGGTTACATTTGTGAATTTTTCAGGCTCAAGGGTGTAGAATTCGTTGAAAATGGTATCCTTGAGAATCTGGCTGTGGAGCGCTGAAACGCCGTTTACCTTGTGGCATACTGCAACGCAGAGGTTAGCCATTCTGACAGCGCCGTTTGAAATAACAGCCATTCTCTCAACTCTGCCTGCATCGTGGGTTGCATCCCAGATTTTCTTTCTGAAGCGGTTGTCGATTTCCTTGACAATCTGATAAATTCTGGGAAGCAGACGCTTGAAGAGGTCTTCACCCCAGCATTCAAGAGCTTCCGCCATAACGGTGTGGTTTGTGTATGCACAGCATTCTTCAACGATTTTAAACGCATCGTCCCAGCCGTAGCCGCATTCGTCAAGCATAATTCTCATAAGCTCGGGAATAGCCATAGTGGGGTGAGTATCGTTGATATGAATTGCATTTTTCTCCGCAAAGTTTTCGAGTGAGCCGTAGTGCCTGAGATGGCGTGCAACGATATCCTGAATTGAAGCGGAAACAAGGAAATATTGCTGACGCAGACGCAGGCTCTTGCCTTCCTGATGGTTATCTGCAGGGTAAAGCACCTTGCTGATAACTTCTGCCATAGCCTTTTCTTCCATTGCGTGCATATAGTCGCCCTGATTGAACATCGCCATGTCGATGCCGTCAACCTTTGCCGACCAGAGGCGGAGAATTGCCGCACCCTTGCCGTCTTTGCCTGCAACCATCATATCGTAGGGTACAGCCTTGACGGTTTTGCAGTTGACAAGCTCAACCTGGTGGAAGGGACCTTCCCAGCTGTCAACAATCTGACCTTCAAACTTAACGTTAACGGTCATATCTTCTCTGGGAACAAGCCATACGTCGCCGCCGGGGAGCCAGAAATCAGGCATTTCCGTCTGCCAGCCTTCGATGATTTTCTGCTTGAAAATACCGTATTCATAAAGAATTGAGTAGCCCATTCCGCAATAGCCCTGATTTGCAAGCGCATCAAGGTAGCAGGCGGCAAGTCTGCCGAGACCTCCGTTGCCCAGACCCGCATCCGGCTCGCAGTCATAGAGTTTATCAAGCTTCACGCCGAATGAAGCGAGAGCTTCTTCAGCAGTTTGGGTAAGATTAAGGTTATAAAGAGTATTTTTGAGCGCTCTGCCCATAAGGAATTCCATGCAGAGGTAATATACTTTCTTCTGACCCTTTTCGTTTGCAATTTTGTCGAATTCTCTTCTTGAGTCTCTGACCAAATCTCTTACTATAATTGAAAGAGCTCTGTAAAACTGCTCGTTGGTAGCGTCTTTGGGTGTAACGCCAAAAAAATGGGAAAGTTTTGAAGAAATCATTTCTTCGAGTTGTGCCTTTGTAATTGCCATTTGTTCATCCTCCTAAAGTGTACTGTATAATATTACACTAAAATTTATATTATTACAACAAATTTTTTACAATAATTTAATTTTATGCACTTGTAAGGTATAGAAATTTGGGGTATAATAAAGTGAAAATTTGGGAAAAATGATAAAAACGGTGATAATTTTGATAAATGAAATGAGTTTGCAGGAAGAATTGATGCTCCGCCAAAAATTCGAAAAGAAAAATATAAGGCGTGTGAGTAATGCTGCAGGTCTGGGTGTTAT
Organism: Acutalibacteraceae bacterium; assembly: GCA_045602245.1. Taxonomy (GTDB): domain Bacteria; phylum Bacillota; class Clostridia; order Oscillospirales; family Acutalibacteraceae; genus CAG-177. The sequence continues at coordinate 7,687 of JAZSBC010000003.1, forward strand.
AGGCTTTGTCATCATTCAGTTTGTGATGTCATTTGTGCTGATTTTTCCGCCGCTGAGCACCCTGTATTTTGAAAATCTTACGTTTCAGAGTGCCGTAAATGTATTTTTGTCTTCTTTCAGTATGCTTATACCCTTTGTGATTGCGGGATTCTATCTTGAAAAGAAGACTTATACCGACGTTTTCAGGCTTGAGAGACCCGTCAGCGTTCCGCTTATGCTCAGCGCAGTGCCTTTCGGCTTTCTTATCTGCCTTATCGGCAACTATCTGACAAACCTTTTTGTTGAATTGATGGCAAAAATCGGAATTACCCTCACGTCGCCCGAATTGGAAACGCCGTCGGGCGTAGCCGGCAGAATAATTTATGCGGTTGCGGTTGCGGTTGTTCCTCCGCTTGTTGAAGAACTCGCAATGAGAGGCACCGTTATGCAACCGCTGAAAAAATACGGCAGATGGTTTGCGATAATTGCCTCATCGGTTGTTTTTGCCGCCCTTCACGGCAACTTTATTCAGGCTCCGTTCGCTTTGATTGCGGGCATCGGAATAGGCTACGCCGTGTGCGTGACAGACAGCATCTGGACGGGCGTTTTAATTCATTTCTGCAACAATTTTTACGCGGTTGTAACAGAGTTTATGATTGCCGATATTCCCGATGAAGCAAGGCTCAACAAGGTTTATTACACAACGCAGATTGTTCTTTATGCAATTTCGATTGTCGGCACGGTTTTGTTCTTTATTATCAAAAGAAAGCACAAACAGCCGAAGGTGAACACGGTTAGAAACGGCTTCGGAAAGATGATGCTTTTCGTATCTACCGCTCCGATGATTTTCGCTCTGATTATTATGTTTGTTATGACGTTCAACTATATAAGCTTTGATTTTCTGAAATAAAAAATAAATGCAAGAAGATGGGGCCGAAAAGGACCCTCTTTTTGATGGGGGTGAATTGGGG
>JAZSBC010000004.1:0-1964 GCA_045602245.1 Acutalibacteraceae bacterium
CCGTGTCGCTTTCGCCTCTGATGGCGTGTCGACCCGTAACAATAAGTGTTCCGCATTCGCCGCCGACGGGTGTCCACGCAACGCAAGGAGATGAGCCGAAAGTTTTGCCGCCTGCAGAAACTATCTTGCCGTAATCCGAAACGTCGCCCCAATTATCGAGAGAGGTTGACCTCTTACAATAAATCGGATTCATGAAAATACCGACCATCTCATAAACCATTAAATATTCGCCGTTGCCCATTCTGGTAATTGAAACCATACCGGGTCTGAGTGATGAATCGGAGCAGGCAACACATTCAAATTTCTCGCTCCAGTTAACAAGGTCGGTTGTGTATTTATAAACAAGCTTCTGCGAATGCTCGGGGTCGGAATCATCTGAATAAAAACAGAAAAGCCTGCCCGTTTCTTCCTCATAGATTAAATACGGTTCCCACACGCCCCACTCTATTCCGCCTGCTTTGTCAACGTTGCAGAAAGCGTTGAACGATTTACCCGCATCGTTGCTTGAATAAAGAGTAATCGTGCTGTCGGTTACACCTTCGCCGTATATTGACGTTGCTGCAAGAATGATTGTGCCCTTTTCAAAATCGCCCATATCCGCAGGCAATTCATAAAGGAACGGCATCCATTCGTTCCAATAACCTTCGTTCAGATTATCTTTTACCGTGCAGACGTATTGCCATGTTTCGGCATCGTCGTTGCTTTCATATATGGGATATGTGTCGCCCCACTTTTCAAAGGTTGTGAGCAACTTGCCGTTATCAGCTTCGTTCTTCTGATGGCGAAGTTTTATGATTGAGGGATATTCAACCACGTTTGCGTTGTTATCCGCAGGAACGTACATATCGCTCACGGACTCAACCTCAAACTCAATCGGAAGATGCTTATATTCAAAATTCAGACCGATATTCGGAAACAGAGTTCCGAAAACCGTCAGCAATGTAAGCAAAAAACGAAAAAGAACCATTTTATCAGCTCCATAATTGAAATATATGAATACATTATATCACAATGCTTTCTCTTTGCAACAGATTTGTTTGAGCATACAGCAGCATAAAGTTGACAGCAAAAACAGCCCGTGATATGATATATTTTGATTAGATAAACAAGCATTTTCAGAGGTAATTATATGGCAATAACAATAAACATTTACTATTCAGGCACAAACGGAAATGCAAGAAAGTTTGCGGAAGAAATGATTTCAAGCGGAATTGTTGATGAAATCCGTGCCGAAGAAGGCAACCTGAAATATGAATACTTTTTCCCTATGAACGACAGTGAAACCGTTCTTTTGATTGACAGCTGGAAAAATCAGCAGGCACTCGACTTACACCACAAGTCACCGATGATGTCAAAAATCATCTGTTTGCGTGAAAAGTATAATTTAAGCATGAAGGTTGAACGGTATGTTACCGATGAATCAGGTATACCTGATAAGGATAAAGAATTTATAAAAGAGTAAGAAAAGCTTACAAATCATCAGCACAGTCATTGCGTTTCATAAATAAGAATTTATAGGTGAGATAATGATTGTTTTGATTACCGGAGCATCGTATACCGGCAAAACAGTTCTTGCCAAACAACTGCCTGAAAAATATAAATATCCATACTTGTCCATTGACCACTTGAAGATGGGATTAATTTGTAGCGGAAATCACTTTGCTGATATTAAGAGATATGCAAATGTAATTGAAAGCCGTTTGGATGATGATTATTGCATTTTTGAAAGTGTATTGGAAGGCAATTCAAAAATCTTAAAACTTGCACAAACACATAATGTGAATTATATTCTTATCGATGATAAATATGAAAACAACATTAATTTATAACACAAAGCGAAAGAAAAAATAAAAGGAGAAAAACGATGAACAACATAAAGCAAAAACCTTTATGGCAAAAAATTCTGATTATTCTTATCGGCGGACTTCTGCTTGGATTTTTGTGGCGTCTGCGCGGTTCACGGG
>JAZSBC010000005.1:0-7731 GCA_045602245.1 Acutalibacteraceae bacterium
ATAATGTTCCCGTTTTGTTTTTGACTGCGTGCGATGATGAAATTCAGATTGTGCGTGGTCTTGATGCAGGTGCGGATGATTATGTCACAAAACCGTTCAAGCTCCGTGAACTGCTTTCAAGAATCCGTGCATTGCTCCGCAGAACGTCGGCTGTCACGGTTTACAATAGTGATGATATAATAATCGACACTCTCAATATGTCTGTGCGAAAAAACGGCGAAAATATTTTTGTTACGCCAACGGAATTTCAGATTCTTTCCGTGCTTATCCGCAACAGCGGAATTATTGTTACCCGTTCACAGCTTTTGCAGAACATCTGGGACAGCGACGGAAACTACATTGACGACAACACTCTTTCGGTTCACATGAGCCGTTTGCGTGACAAAATCGGAAGCGGTCACATTGCTACCGTAAGAGGTATCGGCTACAGGTGGGAGGATTCAAAATGATTCCTTTCTTGATTTGTATATCCTTAATTTTACTTGTTGCAACAATAGCATTAATTATATTGAATGTAAGAAAAAACAAACAGATTAACAATCTTAAAGAAAACATCGAGAGCTTCATTGAAGGCGGAGAAAAGGCTGAATACAACACAGCTGACAGCAATTTTGCACGCCTTCAGAATGCTGTTGCAGAGCTTGAAAATCTGTTGCTTCTTGAAAAAAGCAACTCAGAATCACAGGCAAAAAGCAACGCCGATTTTGTTGCAGATATTTCACATCAACTTAAAACTCCGCTTGCAGGACTTCGTCTTTACTGTGAAATGGAGCAGAGTTCAACACCAACCGCTTACACAGAAAAAGAGCTTCAGCTGATTGCGAAAATGGAAAGCCTTGTTTTCAATCTTTTAAGGCTTGAGAAAATTAAAAGCGATGCATACGAAATGAAATATGTTGAGCAAAGTCTTGATGAAATCGTTGGTGAAATTATCGGAAATTTCAAACCGCTGTTCCCTGAAAAAGAATTTATTATAAGCGGCACGGCAGTTTTTCGATTCGATAAGGAATGGATGATTGAAGCAATCGGAAATATCATTAAAAACGCTTGTGAACATACCGATAACAACGGCAGAATTACCGTTTCCGTTTCACAAAACGAAGGCTCTATCACACTCATAATTGAAGATAACGGCGGCGGAGTGCCGAAAGAACAACTCCCGCTTTTGTTCAACCGTTTTTACCGTGCGAATAATGCCTCGCCTGAAAGTGCTGGCATTGGTCTTGCAATATCAAAGGCGGTTTTTGAAAAGCATCACGCAACCGTAACTGCCGAAAACGGCAAAGACGGATTGAAGATTACTGCGTGTTTTCCGATTATAAATGCGAATTTAAAGATGTAAAGTCCGAAGATTTTCTTCGGATTTTTTCTTATCTTACGAAATTGTAAGGTTATTGTCACGATTTTGAAAGAATAGGGGTTTATAATGAACTCATCAAAGATGCAAAGGAGCGATTTTATGAATATCATTGAATGCGTAGATTTAAGAAAAGAATATTTAAGCGGTGAAAATATTGTTAATGCAGTTGACGGAATAACCGTTGCTTTTGAGCAGGGTGAATTCTGTGCAATAACAGGACCGAGTGGCTCGGGTAAATCAACACTTCTCCACGTTCTGAGCAGTCTTGAAAATCCCACAAGCGGCGACGTTATCTATAACGGCAAAAAGCTTTCAGGTTATAACGATAATCAGCTTTCTGTTCTTCGCCGCAGACGTTTCGGATTCGTGTTTCAAGCATATAACCTTGTTCAGGAACTGACGGGATATGAAAACATAGTTCTGCCCGTTATGCTTGACAAGAAAAAGGTTGATGAAGCTTATATTAACAAGGTTATTGATGTTCTCGGAATCGGGGACAGACTTGAACATCTTCCGTCGGCACTTTCGGGCGGTCAACAGCAGAGAATCGCCATTGCCCGTGCACTTGCGAACAAGCCGTCAATCCTTTTTGCCGATGAGCCTACGGGTAATCTTGACGGCAAAAGCGGACGTGAGGTTCTTTCACTTCTCAAATATGTCAGCAAAGAATTCGGAATCACACTTATTCTTGTAACCCACGACCTCAATGTTGCAGAGCAGGCGGAGAGAATTATCTCAATTGAAGACGGAAAAATCGTTCGTGACACAAAGGCGGGAGTTTAAGCAATGAACAAGAAAAAACTTACCGTCAACCGTCTTGCGATGGGCAACCTCAAAGCAAGAAAAAAGCAGTATACCTTAATGATAATCGGCATTGTTCTTGCGATGATATTTTCATCGGGTGTTATGTTTTTCGGATTTACAATGCTTTCATCATTGCAGGAGATAACAAATATATCTTACGGCACACAGAACATATTTCTTCACAATGCGGAAGAATTCGATTTCGATGCCGCAAAGAATAATAAAGTGATATCCGAATACGGTATTGCAACTTCAATTGGATTCATTTATACAAATGATGACGAGGGCGGCGGCACACCGCTTGCAAAACTTGATGATAAGGCAAAAGAAATTTCATATCTCACCGTCAAAGAAGGAAAGTATCCCGAAAACATCGGTGAAATTGCCCTTGAAAAGGATGCACTCTTAAGATTGAAAATGCTTGGTGCAAAAGTCGGCGACGAAATAACCGTCACAATGAAAATTGCCGACGGCGAAGGTTATCTCCCCGAAACCGTTGAAAAAACATATAAGCTCGTCGGAATTCTTGCCGATAAAAGATGCAATCTTGAAGATGCGTATTCAGGAAATAACTATCCCGCTGCATTTGTCTGCGACAGCGAAAAAGTTGAACTTGGCGGAAAAGAAAATCTTTCTGCATATGTCAAGTTCTATTCGAAAACAAACGGTTATGATAAATTCAAGGATGAATTTATTAATCAGGGTTTTAAAAATGAATATGGCAATGCCGATAATGATCTGTATTATTTTACATTTGCAAATCAACACATTTTTTACAGTGGTACAGATGAAAAAAGCGATATTACTTTAACAATGATTTTTGCGCTTATTCTTGCAGGTGTACTAATGATCGCTTCCTGCACGGGAATTGTCAATGCGTTCAATTCAAATCTTCAGGAACGCAGAAAACAAATCGGTCTTATGCGTGCTGTCGGCGCAACAAGAAGGCAGATAATAACCGTTTTCGGCAGAGAAGCTCTCATAATCAGTCTTATGACCGTGCCTTTGAGTCTTGTGGTTTCCTATTTTGCTTCAAAAGGCATTATCTCGCTTATGGGCGAAAACTTCATTTTTATTCCTAACTTTTTCGTTCTGATTGCGTGTGGAATGTTCAGCGTTATCTGCGTTATGGCTTCGGCAATGATTCCTCTGTTAAGGGCATCAAGAACACCGCCGATGCAGGCTATCCGTAACACAGACCTTTCAAGAAAAATGAAGAACAAACAAATCCGTTCAAAGAAAAACTTCAATGCACCGAAGATTCTCGCAGGCAGAAATCTTATGTTCTACCGTTTTAAGCATATCGGAGTTAGTGTTGTTCTTGCGGCAACAATCATTGTGTCGTGCTTCGGTTTTCCATGGATTACAAGTGAGCTTGAATGGTCGGAAAATTATATCAATGAGTCCGAGGATTATGAAATTGTTTGTTCTGGCGGCTCGATGAACTCCAATCTTATTAACCTGAATTTCAACTATTTCACAAGCGGATTCAGTGAAAATGACAGGCAGGAAATTCTTTCCCATCCTTACGTCGGCAATGTTGAGGGTGTAAAAAGATGCAATGCCAACCTGCTTGTTGACGAATATTCCGAATATATGACCGTGCTCGATTACGGCGGTTCTGCACGGTATGATGATTCAGTTGACCGTTGGTCAATTTCCTTTGAAGAATATAAAGAAAAATACGATGATAATATCAGTCCCGAATATTCTGCCGTTAAAGAAAGACTCAGATACACTCAGGAGCTTTTCCCCGTTTCGATTCACGCATTGGATTGCAATGAAATCATATCCGAAATTGACAAAGACAAAATTGAAGGTGAAATAAATATTGATAAGCTCAATTCGGGTGAAGAAATAATTCTTTATGTCTGCGATGAAATCGGTTTCTTTATTGATACCGAACAAGGTAGCAGGGGCAGCGGCAGCATTGACGGCGATGAAACTGAAGAAAGACTTGCTGCTTTGAAAGCAAGAGCCAAAAATGAATATAAAGTCGGCGATACCGTAACCTTGAGTGTTCTCAGAAGCGGAATATCCGAAGAGAATTATGTGCCGAATTCAGTTCCCGCTGATACAACAAGAAAAGATAAGGAATTCCGAATCGGTGCGATAATCAAAGAATCGCCTTCTTCGATACATCATAATGATTATCTGGATTTTTACACAACCGTTGAAGGCTTTTCATCTTTCGTTGATAATTATCCTTATCTTGATCTGGACATCACCTTGAAAGAAGAATGCACATCTGAAATTGACGGTGAAATGATGCAATTCCTCAATCAGTATGTTTCAGGCTCAAATCATTATCTGCGTTCTCAATTTGAGCGCAATGAGGAAAACAAAAACACCTACAGAGGCTTACTTATCGCTCTTCTTTCGGTTGTTATCCTTTTCTTCTCAATCTGTGCAAGTGTTATCAACAATTCATTGACTGCACAGATTCGTGACGGCAAAAGAGAAATCGGAACTCTGCGTGCAGTCGGTGCAAGCGCAAGAGAGCTCACGCAATCTTATTTCAGACAGCTACTTTCAATGTTTGGCTGGGGCTGCGGTGCTGGTTTTGGCTTGTATACTTTCATCTGGATTCTTATGTATTTTGCCGCAAAATCATCTGACAGAACTCTTGATTACAATTATGAAATCTGGCAGGCGGCACTCATCTGCATCGCTCTGCTTGCGGTTTGTTTTGTTAATCTTTATTCCAAAGTCAAAAAGCAGATGAAATACAGCATTGTTGAGAATATCAGAGAATTATAATTTTTACTCCGATAAAAGGAGGATAAAATGAAACACAAAAATTTAACTGTAAATAAATTAGCTTTCGGTAATTTAAAGGCAAGAAGAAAGCAATATACATTAATGATTATCGGTATTATTCTTGCAATGACGTTTTCATCGGGTACAATTTTCTTCTTTGCCTGTTGCTCAAATTCGGTTCAGGAGCTTGTGTATAAAACCGTCGGCAGGGAAAATGCCGTGATGTACGGGGGAAACGATATCAACCTTGATGAAGCTGTTGAACTCGGATATCTTGAAGATTATGCAACGGCAGAGATAATCGGCTACGGTTATTCTCCCGACGGAGAAAAGGAAAGCGGAACGGCGCTTGCTTATTATGATGAAAATGCGATGTATCTTGCCAATTCAATTCTCGAATCGGGCAAATTTCCTCAGAAAGAGGGCGAAATTGCCATTGAGAAAGATGCTCTTGTCCGTCTGAAACGTGACAGTATCAATGTCGGCGATTCGCTTGATATGACGGTTATTGTACCTAACGGAGATAAAGGTGAAGTCAGAGAGATTAATAAAACATATACCGTTTGCGGAATTCTTGAAGATAAGCGTGCAAACGTGCAGAGATATGTCGGTGATGAGTCCGAATTTTATCTGTTTCCTGCGGCAATGGTAAGCAGCGAAGAAAAAACGGAAGCGGGCGGTTTGCCCTGCAAATTCAGATATCTCTCGATTATTTCCAATGACAACAGCGGATATAATGCCGATTTTATAGGCTGGCTCAGTGATTTGAATTTTTATAACGGAAATGCCGAAACATCTTCAAATTATATGCATCAGGTTGAAGACTATATGAGCTATGCAAGCGGTTTTTATGACATCATAACTACCAACACTTATCTTGTTGCTTTTCTTATGGCTGTGTTAATGGTTGCTTCATGCTTCGGAATAATAAACGCATTCAGCACTAATTTGCAGGACAGAAAAAAGCAGATAGGTCTTCTGCGTGCAGTAGGAATGACAAAAAGACAAATCATAAATGTTTTCGGCAGAGAAGCATTTATAATCAGCATTATTTCTGCTCCTGTCAGCATTCTGATTTCGTATTTCGGAGTTAAACTGTATGCGGAAATTATGGGCGAAGGCTTCATATTCAAGCCTGAATGGAGCGTTCTGATTATTTCAACCGTTGCAAGTGTTGTGAGCGTTATGATTGCGGCACTTATACCGCTTTTATCCGCAACAAGAATTAACCCTATGCAGGCAATAAGGAATTCAGAGCTTGGCAGAAAAGTCAAAAACAAAAAAATCAAGTCAAAAAAAGTTTTTAATGCACCGAATCTTATCGCAAAAAGAAGTATCACCTTTTACCGCTCAAGGCAGATTGGCATTGTTTTTCTTTTGATTGTTATTTCTGTGTTCCCGTGCATCGGTTTCTGCGTTCTTGGTGAATATTCAGCGGTAAGCCAGAATATGCTCAGCTATCCTGATTATACCTTTGATGATTATAACTATGCCTCAAATGATTACGCTTATTTCCCTGCAGAGCAAACAATGGATGAGGATTTCAGAAATACAATTTATGATTCTGAATATGTAGGAAACATAAAGGGCACAAAAACCGTTAAAGCAAATTTGTTTATTGATGAATTTGACAAATACACGGAGCTTGTCCATACATATCAGACTCTTGAAACAAGCATAGAATCTGATGTGGCACACGATATTGTCAAGGATACTGAAAGCTTTAAAAAATACGGCGCACGAACCGAGCCTGATGAAGGATATCTTTTTGCAAAAGAAAAAACAAACTGCCCGAACGAGCTTTTGCCGACTGCTGTAAAATCATATGATGAAGCTGATATTGCAAAGCTTGAAAGCAGGCTTATAAGCGGCAAAATTGATATTGATAAGCTCAATTCGGGTGAAGAAATAATTCTTGTTGCATATCCCGAAATCGCCTACACTCTGCATTGGCAAACAACAAAAGGCGAAAGGCATCTTTCATGGGACGGTGTTGAACCGCTTGATAACGGAGACCTTATACAGCAACACACCAACTTTGAAACCGAAATACTGGAAAAAGCAAAGCTTGGATTTAAGGTTGGTGATAAGGTTGATTTTCGTATACTTATAAACGGCGATAAGCCTGATGGCCCGAATGATTCTTACAACGAAAAATATGTTTACGACTTGTTCGGAAAAGATTTTACAATCGGTGCAATAGTCACTCCCCAAAATTACTATTCGGATACAATAATCTTTGCAACAACCCACTCAGGTCTTTCTTCCTTCGGATGCAACGTCAAATATGATTCATTATCAGTTGATTTAAACAAGGAATGCACACAGGAAATTGATGAAGAAATGCAGCTTTTCTTCACTTCAATGACATCGGGTAAATCCGCAGAGTTCCAATCGAATTATGCCGATTTACAATCTCGCAAATCCGAAATGAAATTTTTGTTAACGGCAATTCTTGCTGTTATAATTCTGTTTTTGTGCATAGGGGCAAGCATTATCAATAATGCCGTAACCGCAAAGATAAGGTCTGACAGACGCGAAATAGGAACTCTGCGTGCGGTCGGTGCGTCGGCAAAGGAACTTTCGATGGCATTCATTCATCAGCTTGTCAGTATGTTTGTATGGGGATGCAGCATCGGTTTAGCGGCATATATAATCGGATACACAGCATTCAAACACTATTATGTGTTTGTGAAAGGATATCCTTTTGAATTCACCTTTGAAATCTGGCAGTCAATTATAATATGTTTTGTATTATTTGTTTTCTGCTGTATCAATGTTTATGTCAAAATCAAAAAGCAGATGAA
>JAZSBC010000006.1:0-47314 GCA_045602245.1 Acutalibacteraceae bacterium
GGGTTCGAGTCCCTTCAAGCGCGCCAGAACTGCGGCTTTTAAGCCGCAGTTTCAAAATGGTGGCTGTAGCTCAGCTGGTTAGAGTGCCAGGTTGTGGCCCTGGAGGTCGTGGGTTCGAATCCCATCAGCCACCCCATTTAACGTTCCGTTACGCAAAGCCTCGGCTTTGCGTATTTTAATATTGGGGCGTCGCCAAGCGGTAAGGCACGGGACTTTGACTCCCGCACTCGCTGGTTCGAATCCAGCCGTCCCAGCCAGAAAAAGCACTTCGCAAGAAGTGCTTTTTTGTTTTTCGTTGACTTTATGATTTTATAATACTATAATATCTTTGGTTGAATTATATCGAAAAAATCAGGAGGAAAAAGCTATGATTTGTATCGGCTGCAAAAAAGAAGTACCCGACGGTATCCGTTTTTGTCCGTATTGCGGTTCAAAGCAGGAGGCTTTGCCCGTTGAACAGCCCGTTCAGGAGGAATTTGCGCCCGTGGCCGAACCTGAATTTGAACCCGTTGCGCCTGCCGATGAGCCTGCTGCAGAATTTGTTGCTCCCGTAACGGAGGATAACTTCGAAACGGTTGCCGTTGAGAACGAAGTGCAGTATATTCCTGCAGATGAGCCTGCCGTGCAGCAGATGCCGCCTCAGCCCCCCGTAGAGGACGTGTATTCTTTTGATACCAACGTTGTTCCCCAAAACAGCTGTACAGCACCCCCTCAGCCTGAACCTAAACCCAAGAAAAAGAAAAAATCAGCGGCGATTATCGTGATTACCGTTATTCTTGCACTGTTTATTATTTTTGCAATTATTGTTTTCGGAATAATTTTTGCAGTTATCAACAAAAACAAAGATGACGGAAATCAGGAATACGTCACGTATCTTGTTTCGAACGAACTTTATTATGCTGAAAAAGAAAATCTTGAGAATCCGATAAAAATTGCCGATATTGATTATGACGATGAAGCATATTATTATATCGTTGAAAACACCGTTGCAAGAGGAGATAACGTGTTCTTCGTTCAGGACGTTGAATACGTTGACGGCAATCCCGTTTTCTCGATTTATATGAAGAATATCAGAAAAAACAGCGAACCCGTCAAAATCAGCGGCGACGTAACGAGCAGTTATTTTGCCGTTGACCCCGAAGGCGAAAAGGTTATTTATTCCAAAGATTCGGCTGTGTATTACAGCGATACTGATAATTCATACCGTATTGCAAGCGACACTGTCGGCTGGTGCGTTGATGACGGCGTTGAAAATATTATGTTCCTGCGTGATGACGGAAAAACGCTGTCGCTCTGCACTGCGGAGATAACCAAAAACGCATCTCCCAAGAGCATCGTCAGCGGAATTACTCTGCTTCATTCGGTCAGCGACGATATGACGAAAGCCGTTTATTCAAAAGAAAAGGAACTTTATGTTTATAGCGACGGCAGTGAAATTTTTGTTGACGATAACGTTGAAGTTGTTTACGGGGAAGAATATGAAACGTTCTATTACGTTGTGTCATCGGAAAACGGTGTTTCAAAAAGCACGTATTTCAATGATGACCTTGCAGGCAGCGATTCGCTGATAACCGAGCCTGATATCAACAATTATCGCGAATATTATTACGGCTTTTCGTTCACTTCTCCCGAATACTACGATGCCCTTGAAGAATATAACGTTAAGCTTAACCGCGATAAGGTAAGAACAATGGCGGCAACGCCCGTATCGTCTTACGATCTCTTCTATTTTAACGGTGATTCGGGAACTCTCGTCTGCGAAGACGTTGACCTGATTAACACGGATTATGACGATTCGCGCATTGTGTTCAACTGCTACGATGCCGTGAAGGCGAAAAAGTTCAATATGTCAGACCTCAAAGTTATTGAAGATTTTGATAAGCTTTTGCTTGAGGCAAGAGAAAAAACCGTTACAACCTGCTTCGCTTCGGGTTCGAAAATCGCAAGAGAAATAACTTTCGGGCAGACGGCGAACTTCGAATTCACCGATACTGCGATATATTACCTTGATAACAGCATCAGCTATGACAATTCCCCGATTTCAAAGGGTGAGCTGAAAAAGATTACCGTTACGTCAGACGGATATGCAACGTCGAGCCTCATTGAACGCGACGTTAATTATTTCAGCATCATCGACGAAGAGGGCAGAGCAGGATATTTCAAAGAAGTTAACAGCAATAACTGCGGTAAATTTTACGTTGACGGCGAAATGATTGCGGATGACGTGTTTATATACGGCGCTGAATATGCCGAAGGAAAATATTATCTTTTCAGAAACTATGATTATAAAGCAAACCAAGGCGAACTGTGTATAATCGAAAACGGTGAAACAGCAACGATTTCCGAAACGGTATCAGGATTCAGCACAGGGACAGACGGCTATGTGTTCTATTCTTCCGATATGAGGTCTGATTCGGAGTATAATTACACTTTCAATATTAACAGCTATGACGGAAGCGAATCAGTTACCGTTGCGAGCGATGTTGTAACATGGAGTGTTCAGCCCGATTATTTCCTTGAATGCGATAAGGATACGATGATGCTTCTTACCGGCTACAGAAATTATTATTCGGAATAAAGCAAAACAGTGACTTGCAGATTTGCAAGTCACTGTTTTTTTATTTGAATATTGAAAAAAAAGCTCCGATTATGCCAACGAAAAATGCCGAGATTTTTTCAAAGAACGTGTCTGCGTTGTTCATATCGGCATCAAATCTCAAGCCGACTTTTTCGCTTGACGGTGCGAAACGTATTTCATCAATACTTATGTCACTTTCTCCCTCTGCTGAGAATTCAAAACGGATATCGCTTACATTTTTCAGCTTGCCGCAGGGATATGAAACGCCGCATTCGTTACCGAAAAGATAAAGTCGGTTAAGGTCAACGGTTATGGAATGCCATTCGCCGTCGGCAGGGATTACAGCTTCAATATCTTTTGTTCCGTCAACTTCGGGGGAGTACCATAAAACCTTATTTGCGGTTATTTTTATGCCGCTGAATTTAATATCCTTGCTGCCGTTGTTGCGCAGATAAAAGCTTATCTTGCCGTAGTCGGAATAATCGGTATCAATATCGTGAAGCGGTTTTGTAAACGAGCCTTCTTTGAAAGTCATAAGAGGGCTTGCGGCAAAGATGTTTTCTGCACTGCGGATATTGACTGAACCGTCGGAATATGAAATTTCAGCATTCTCGGCAGCCCAGGAATCGTAGAACTTTATATATTCATCGCCGTTCATAACGTGCCATATTTTTTCATCATCACAATCCGCCCACTGCTTATCAAACCAATAATGCTTGCTTACGGTATCATCCGTTATAAAAATACTTGCAGGCAGCGTGGGAACTCCGTTTTCACTTGCATAAAGGTTTGAACGCATATTGCCCAAACAGTATGCATAGCTTGCAGAACGGGGATTTTCAACGTATTCGCTGTGAATTCTGACGGTATCTGCAGAAACAATTTCCGCCTCTGCCTGAATATACACTCCGTTATCGCCGCAAACAGCAAAGCCGTAAAGCTCTTTTCCGTCGGTCATAAGCCCGTCGCCTGTGTTATCAAAGGTAACATAAATGCTGCCGTCACGGATTTGAGATGCTTTAACCGTCGGCGCAGTGTAACTTCCGTTGCCGCCGTAAACAAGGTTTGCTGCTGAAATTGCCATACGCTGACCGATTTCCTCTTTGCATTCGGGGTGAATGGCACCTGCTTCGGGAATATAGGTGAGAGGCACGTCGTAAATTGCAATAGTTGCCCTTGAATCGGGGAAAGCCTTCTGCATATCGGTGAAATCAATGTTTCTGTTTGCGATCATCAGAGTATCGTCGGAATAAATATAAGATGCAAGCTGAGAGCAGATTATCGGCATAAGTTTGTCTTCATAGCCGAAATGTTCCGAATATGACTTCTGCATAAGGTCAAACGCCCTTGCGTACCATTCACCGCTTCTGCCTATATCCGATTCGCCCTGATACCATATCATACCCGAAGGTCTGAAACAGCCGAGGGCTTCGATTTTGTGGTTATAGTTTGCTGTCATATCGGTATAGACGTTCTGCTCTGTTGTTTTCCATTCCGAAGATTTTATATATTCGCCGTTTGAAACAAGGTCGTTTTTAAAATCTGCGTCATTATCAATCGTTTCTCTTGAAAGCCAGCTTGCAACGGCACTGCCGCCCAGAGAAGCGTTAAGAATACCGATCGGCATATCAAGCTCTTCCATAAGGTCGGCGGCAAAGAAATAGGCAACTGCGCTCATATTATAAACAACAGTGTTTTCACCCGTAACCCATTCTGCACCCTCAATGTTGAGCTGAGGCTCGGCATAGGTGAATTCAGGCGCTGCGGTGTTGCCCGGGTAGGCAGGTACGAGCAGCACTCTCATCCATTTGCTGAGTTTTTGCCGGTTGGCAAACATTTCTCTGCCTGTTCTCGACTGTGCGAGGGGATACTGCATATTGCTCTGTCCGCTTGAAAGCCAGAGTTCGCCGAAAACAACGTTTTCAAGCCTTGCAAATTCGGTTGAATTTTCTTTAAGAATAACGGTGTATTCGTCATAGCTGCCTGAAGGTGACGTGAAAGCAGCTTCGAACGTGCCGTCGGCTTTTGTCTGGGTTTTGCCGCTTGCGGTAAGCTTTCCGTCTGCGGAATAAAGCTCTGCCGTGATTTCTGAACCTGCCTTAGCCGTACCTGAAAAAACAGCTTCTTTATTTTGCTGAAAAAGCATTTCGTTGTCGTAAACGTTATAAAGCTGAGCCGACGTTCCTTCGGCAAACGCAACTGCAGAGAAGTTTAACAGAATCATTGCGGAAAGAATAATTGAAATAATTTTTTTCATATTTTACCTCACGTTATTGAAAGCTGAACGAATTTCATCAACGTTGCCCGTTGCGATGGAATAATTATATTCCATAGGCTTATAGCTCTCAAAATCAACCCACGATACAGCCGCAATATACGACGTTGAGATCGATAAAGACGGGTCTTTTTGGGTTGTGTTGCCTCGGTCAAAAATACCTGCAAGGAAGTTTGCGTTGTGCGGAACGTAAAGACCGATTCCGAAGCTGTCATCGTGTTCGCCGATGAATGCTGACCAATTCTCGGTTGAAGCAAAGTTGGGATATCCCATATCGGGCCAGAAAACAAGGTCGTTCTGATATGTAAGATTCTTATCGCCCGTCCAGGGTTCTGAACCTGAATAGTAAACAAATCTGTTGAAAGGCTCTATGCAGTAGAAAGCGGGAAGTTCCTGAGTCGTATGTGTGGCCGGAAAGCCTGAAAAATCAACGAATCTGCACCATACGTTCACGCAGCCGTTTGCAATGGTGTATTTTGCTTCCATATATGCGGGTGAAATATCTTCGGCAGGCAATGCCCAGTCAAGCGGACGGCATTTGATATAAATATAATTTTCGGTATATTCAAGGTCAACGATTTTGCTCGCTTCGTTATACTGATTACCGCCCTGCACGGGGTTGTATCTCCATTGGTCGTTACCGTAATAAACGTCATCATATCCGAGTGATGAGCCGTAGTACGATTGCTGAATAAGTCTGCCCGTATCGTGTTTGTTAATGAGGTTAACGTTTTTGTTGACGGCTTTTTTGCCGTAGATTTCGGATGCGTTTGAATCAACGTAAATCTTGCCGTCAACTTTTACGGCTTCAACGTCGGAGTCGAGGTCCTCAAGGTAATCAAGTGCACCGCCCCAGAGAAGATTTATGCCGATTTTGTAGCCGCCGCTTTCGATATATACGTTTGTATCGGGTACTTCACGGTTAAAAAGACCAACGCCGAGAAGAGTGAATTTTGCCTGAGGATTGTTGAGAGGTTCAACGGTTATTCTGCAAAGCTCGTTTGACTTCACTTTATCGAGAATACCGTCAATAAAGCTGTAAAACGGCTTTGTGCCGTCCGAAGGTTCAAGGAAAAATTCTTCCGAATATTCACTGCCTCTGACGGTGTAAACAATATTGCCTTTCATATACGAATCGGATTTGTAGCTGACTGCGTAATAATTGAACCATCCGTTTTCGCCGTCAAAAATAAAAGTTGCTTTTTCGGAAATGATTTCGCCGTCAATTCCCTGAGAAGAAACGGGGGTTATGTTCACAGCGCTGAAATCCGCATCGGTATTGTTCGGCAAAAAGCTGAACACATAAGACGGGAACAGCATTATAAATGAGATGATAACGGAAATGATTTTTTTCATATCTGCACCGCTTTCTTTGTTTATATATATAAATATTATCACTCTGCTACGGTCAAGTCAAGAAAAAGGCTCGCGGAATATTCCGTGAGCCTTTGAATCATATGGATTTGATTGCAACCGTAAATCCGGTAAGGGTAATCAGAAACGCAAAATTGAATGTAAGGAACAGACCTATGTAGAAAAAAGTTTTGCCGGGATTGTGTTTTGTATATTCCCTGAATGTTATGAGGCTTGCAAGCGATGAAATAAGAGTGCCTACGCCCCCTATGTTAACTCCGAGAAGCAGGTCTTTATAGTTTTCGGTGAACTGCGAAAGAAGTATTGCCGAAGGCACGTTGCTTATGAATTGGCAGGAGATGACACTGACAAGAAGCGTGCTTTTCTCAAGCAGAGAGTCGAAAAAGTTTTTCACAACCTCAATTCTCGCCATATTGCCTGAAAAAATAAAGAAGAAAACAAAGGTCAGAAGCAGGGGATAGTCAACTTTTTTCAGCGCCTTGCGGTCTGCAAAAATCAGAACCAACGGTATGATAACAAGACCTATCTGATAAGGAATCCCTCTGAAAACAATAGCTATTGACAATGCAAAAAGAAGCAGGTAAAGAACTGTTCTTTTGGGGTCGAGCGAGATTTTTGAATCATCGAGGCGCAGGGGTTCGGGTTTGACGAAAATGAAGCAGCATAAAGTTATCAATGCTACTGAAAGGATGAACGGCGGCGCCATAATCTTTATAAATTCAAGGTTGGGAATTGCGAATTTTGAATAAAGATATAAATTCTGAGGGTTGCCGAAAGGGGTAAGCATTCCGCCGAGGTTTGCGGCAATATTCTGCATAATAAACGTGAATGCCATATATTTTGTTTTGTCTGTTGCTGTAAGAACAAAATATCCGAGCGGCAGAAAGGTGAGCAGCGCCATATCGTTGGCAATCAGCATTGAGCCGATAAACGTTATGTAGACAAGTGCCAATACGCTCAACCGTGCATTCTTGAAAAGCTGAACAACCTTTCGTGCGAGCATATAGAAGAATTTCATATTTTTCAGTGCGCATACCACCGCAAGCACACAGAAAAGGCAGGTGAGGGTTTTGAAATCAAAATATCCCAGATATTGTCTGTCCACGGGAATGAAGATGCTTGTTATGCCTGCAGCGGCAAAAGCGATTATCATAACCGCATTTTTCTTTGTGAAATTGAAGGATTTTGAGGCAAAATATTCGGCTTTTTCCATCTTTTTCAGGTCCTTTTTATATTAAAAAATGTTGGTGTCAACACGGCACGGTTTGAGATTATATCACAATAAAAAACGTTTTTCTACAAAAAATTTTACAATATTGAAAATTTTTGAAACTTCTGTTATATTTAATAAAAATATTGATTTTTTCGGGGTGAGTATTGTGAAATCCAAGAAGGTTTTATCAAGAATTATAAAGTCAGTTTGCGTTATTGCGGCAGCGGTTGTTGTGTTGGTGCTGTATTTTACTTTTAATACCACGGTCGGTTCAAAATTCACCGTTGCTTCTGCAACGAAAAACGAGTTTCATCTTACCGCACACAGAGGTCTTTCTTCCGTTGCACCCGAAAACACTGCTCCTGCACTTGAAGAGGCCGGCAAAGCAGGCTACTATGCGGCGGAATTTGATATTATGCCGACGAAAGACGGCGTGTGGGTGCTTATTCACGACGATACCGTTGACAGAACGATGACGGGTACGGGCGAGGTATGCGAATTCACTTATGCCGAGCTTCTTGAAATGAACATTGATGAAGGCAACGGAATTGAAAACTATCCCGGGCTGAAAATATCAACGCTTGATGAAGCACTTGATATCTGCGAAAAATATTCAATGCGTGCGATGATTGAGATTAAGGGCGGTGTGCCTGATGATATGAAATCGGTGCTTGATATTCTCGGCAAAAGAGAAATAAAAAAAGAACCTCTGATAATTGATTTTGATAAGGACAGAGTTTCGGCGTTGAGAGAACTCGATAAAAACATCGAAATCTGGTATCTTGTGAATGAAATCGAAGACGATACAATCGATTTTGCAAATAATAACGCAGTCGGCATAGGTTTCAATTTCGGAATTCCGTCTAATTACTTTAAAATCAGAGAGGCGCAGGAGCAAAATATAACGCTCGGCTCGTGGACGGTTGACTATCTGCCCGTGCTTGATATTCTCTGCGCTCTTGGAATTGATTATATAACCACTAACAGAATACTTCCGTAAAAAATCGGCGATGTTAACAAATTACATCGCCGATTTTTAGTGTGAAATCATAATTGAATATTGAATCTTTTTGTGGTAAAATTTTTCTGTAAATTATGAAAGCGAGGTCTTTTTATGTTAAAAAAACTGACAGCAATCACCCTTGCCTTGCTCACGATATTCTCCGTAGCAGGCTTTTCGGCATCTGCCGACAACAGCACTCCGTCAGAAAAAAACTTTACAATAGTTGACCCTTATGCAAGAGTTGACTGGGACACGTGGGGCAAATACAAAACTCAGCTTCACTGCCACACCACTGCGAGCGACGGCTTCCTGAAAGTTGATGAATTTGTTCAGAAGCACTATGACCTTAACTATGATATCGTTGCTCTTACCGACCACGGAACACTCAACCGCGGCTGGAACGTTGTTCCCGAAACGGTTCCTCTTATGAGACTTATCAAGAAGGAACGCACCAAGATGGAAGAAATTGTTCCTCTTACCGATGAAGCATATCAGTCATACCTCAACGGTACCGCTCCTTCAGAAACAAGAACACATACAAACGGAATGCTTGACGTTCCCCTTGGCATAGAACTCAATATGGCAACACCTATAGCAGACTGCCACCTTACAGGCTACTTTGCAGAATACGGTCAGGGTCTTGCCGGCGTTTTTGGCGACTATGAAACCCCGTCAAAGGGTGTTAAGGAAGCAGGCGGCATCTCAATGCTTTCTCATGTTGGCGAATACGTTTATACCGATAAGGACAGCGAAAAATACGTTGGTCAGCCTATCGACGAATACTACGTAAACAAATTCGCACGCCTTTTCATTGATTTAAAAGGCTCAAGTCTCGGCATGGGCATCAACAGCGCAACAGACGCACACACCCGTTGCGACAGAATTCTCTATGACCAGATTCTTCAGAAAACAATCCCCAACGGCGTTGTTCCCTGGTGCAACACCTTTGCAGATTCACATAACGAATCCGCAATAAATGATGCATACACAATGTCACTTATGCCCAAACTCACAATGGAAGATTTCCGCACCTGCCTTGAAAAGGGTGAGTTCTTCTCAATTTCACATTATTCAAACGGTGTTGAACTCAACGGTATGCCCGAAATGCCCGGCTTTGATGAGCAGAAGGTTTATGATACCAAGAGCTATCTTCTCGACAACACACCTATGGTAACAAGAGTTACCGTTGACCAGGAAAAAGATACAATCACCATTGAGGGTACAAACTTTGACGAAATCACATGGGTATCAGACTGCAACGTTATCCGCAGAGAAAGCAACATCACAAGCGGTAAGGCAACTCTTGACCTTCACGCATCGGATCTTCTTGATGAACCCAATCTCTACGTAAGATTCTATATCACGGGCGATAACGGCATATGCTACTCACAGCCGTTCGTTCTCAACGTTGAAGGCGAAAAATTCGCTCCCGTTGAAGTTCCCGAAACCCACGATATCTCAACCTTCCTCAGAGGTCTTGTAACAGTGGTTGACGCAATCTTCTTCAGATTCAATCCTATTATCTGGATCTTCAAGTATTTCGGCCTCGGCTACAACCCCGTAACCCTTGAAAGACTCTTCAATCCGTTCTAAATGAAATGAGCTGTCTTCTTTTCGGAGAAGACAGCTCTTTTTTTAAACGTATTTTTCTAAAAATTCTTTGACTTTTGCGTCATATTCTTCTTTTGCGTCGTAATAACAGTATGCATGCTCGGCATCGGGTACGGTGAAAATCTCCTTGGGCGCAGGGCAGGCTTCGTAGAGTTTGCCGCACATTTCAAACGGCACGAGTCCGTCCTTTTCGCCGTGAATGAACAAAACGGGATTTTTGGCGTTTTTCATTGTGCCGAGGGGATTGGCATCTTTTTTCAGGTCGTATTTCGAAAAAACGTTGCAGTAAACGTTGGCGGCTCTTGCAAGGATTTTTGCGCTGTGTCTGAGGTTCATTCCATTGCAGACTTCCGCAACTTCATCGAGCGCATTGGTATAGCCGCAGTCCTCAATGATTGCCTTGACCTGCTTTCTGGGGGACGTGTTGTTGACAAGCATTACCGTTGCCGCACCCATTGAAATTCCGTGAAGCACAATTTCGATATCCTCGCCGAAGCGGTCGATAAGATAATCTATCCAGCGCTTGATATCAAGGCTGTCCCATGAGCCGAAGCCGATAAGGTTTCCGTCGCTTCTGCCGTGACCTCGCAGGTCGGGGAGAAGGTAGTTATAGCCTAAATCGCAGTGGTAAAGCGGGAAAAGATGGCCGCATTCGTCGGGACCGTTGCATTTATGGCCGTGAACGCAGATTGCGAATCTTTTGGATTCTTTTTCGCTCGGAACAAACCACGCCTTCAGACGCATATTGTTATCCGTCAGAATTTCAAGGTCTTCAGGATTATGTTCAAAAAGAAAAGCGTTGTTCTTTTTTCTCATTTCGGCTCTGAAAATCCGCTTCGGATCTCTTTCTGGCGGTTTTTCCCTTACCGAAAAGCAAGCTGTTTTGTAGGTTATGGCTCCTGCGGTTGCAAGAACCGTTGCGGCAATTCCCGCGCCTGCAAGGCAAGCGCCGATTGCAATGTTTTTCTTTTTCATAATTAACTCCACCTTCTGTATTCTATGATAGCATAATAAATTATTATTTTCAATCTCTGCTTAAAATTATTTATAAAGATACATTAATTAAGGTTGCGTTTTTCAAAGTTATGCTTTATAATGTTATATGTCATAATTTAGGCAATTATTTAGTTTCAGAGGTAAAGGTTATGAAAGAATTTGTTAACATCGGCATTATCGGCACAAGCGGCAGAGGTTCGGGAATGCTCCGTGAACTTCTTAAATGTGACGGAGTAAAAGTTCCTGCAGTTTGTGATAAATATGAAGACAGAGCCAAAAGAGGCGCTGAAATAGTTAAAGAAGAGGTCGGCACTGATGCAAACGTCTATCTTGACTATAAAGAAATGTTTGAAAAAGAGAAACTTGACGGCGTTTATATTGCAACAACCTGGATTACCCATTCAAGAATTGCGGTTGATGCAATGAAAGCAGGCATTCACGTTGCAATGGAAGTCGGCGGCGCGGCAAGCATTGAAGAATGCTGGCAGCTTGTTCGCACAAGCGAAGAAACGGGCAAGTTCTGTATGCTTCTTGAAAACTGCTGCTACGACAGAAACGAAATGGCGATTTTCAATATGGTCAAGCAGGGTGTCTTTGGCGAAATCATACATATGGCAGGCGGCTATCAGCACGATCTCCGTGATGAAATTTCTCTCGGCAGAGAAAACAGACACGGCAGACTTTTCAATTTCCAGATGAGAAACGGCGAGCTTTACCCCACCCACCAGCTTGGCCCCATCACCAAAGTTCTCGGCATCAACAGAGGCAACAGATTTGTTTCACTCGTTTCAATGGCAAGCAAATCAAGGGGTCTTAATGAGTGGATAAAAGAAAATAAGGGCGAAGATTATGACCTTGCCGATTATAAATTCAATCAGGGCGATATCGTAACAACAATGCTCAAGTGTGCAAACGGCGAAACCGTTGTTCTTACTCACGACTGCTCTCTCCCCAGACACTATTCAAGAGCTTACCGTGTTCAGGGTACAAAGGGCATATATATGGAAGACGGCGAATCAATTTATATCGAGGGTCAGACCAAGCACGAAGAAGGCGACTGGATGCATCATCCCGAAGACTTCGAGAGCTACCGTGAAAAGTATGAGCATCCCCTTTGGAAAAAATATCAGGAAGACGGCGTTCATGCAGGTCACGGCGGTATGGATTACCTTGTTCTCAGCGCGTTTGCAGAGAGCGTAAGGCTTGATGAAAAGCCCCCCATCGACGTATATGACACAGCGGTTATGATGGCTGTAACCTGCCTTTCGGAGCAGTCAATCGCTCTTGGAAGCGCCCCTGTAGCTTTCCCCGATTTCACCAACGGTATGTGGATTGACCGTGAGCCTTGCAGAAGGGGCAGATACTGCCTTGACGAGGTTTGCGAAGAGTTCTTTGAAAAACAGTAAAAGGGAGATTAAAATGAAATATTACATAGGCGTTGACGGCGGCGGAACAAAAACCGCGTTTGCCCTTTTTGATGAAAACAAAACAATGCTTGATTCCGTAACGGGTCCCGGCAGCAACCACGAAAATCTTGAAAGCTCCTTTGACGGCGCAAGCGATATCATTATGGAGGGTCTTAATGCTCTTTGTTCAAAGGCAGGCATTGCTCTTTCGGACGTAAGCTTCACCCTTATGGGTCTTGCAGGTATTGACCACGAATATCAGTATGATATTATGTGCGATATGCTCAAGAAAAAAGGTCTTGCAAACTTTGAGGTTTTCAATGACGGATTTATTGTTGTAAAAGCAGGTGCAAGCGGCAAAAGTGCAATCGGCTATAACTGCGGCACGGGTGTTTGCTGCAACGGCATTGACCTTGACGGCAAAAGACTTCAGCTTGCAGGTCTCGGCGATTTTTCGGGCGATATCTCCGGCGGCGGCAACATCGTTGTTGAAGCTTTCAGACTTGTATATAACGAGCTTTTCCTCGGTCTTGAAAAGACTCTCATCACCGATATGGTGAACAAAGAATACGGCTTCAAATCAAGAGAAGAATTCCTCGGTCTTATTGAAAAAATCGAGGGAGAAGACGGTGCAGACTATATCAGAACAATGGTCGGCTTCTTCTTTGAAGCGGTTAAGCAGGGCGATAAGCCCGCAACCGAATACTGTGACAGAATGGCAACAAGAGGCGCTCAGCTTATTTCAGCTCTCGCAAGCCAGATGAATTTCGGTGACGGTGAGGTTGAGGTTGTTCTTTCGGGTTCAATCAACGTTAAGCTTGATAACAAATATTATCTTGATGCTCTTCTTTCAAAGGCAGAGAGTATGAGCGGCAAAAAGCTTAAATTTGTGAAACTCGAAGCAATGCCCGTAACAGGCTGCATAAATTGGATTATGCAGGACTATGCAAACTAAAAGGAGACGGTTAAAATGAAAGAAATTAATGTAGCGGTTATCGGTTCAGGCAGCACCTATTGTCCCGAGCTTGTTGACGGTTTTCTTAAGGCGAAGGACAGCCTTAAACTCAAGAAAATCTCCTTTATGGATATTGATGAAAGAAAAAGAACCATCGTTGGTGATCTTTGCGTAAGAATGCTCAAAAACGTCGGCGATGACTGTGAAGTGGTATTCACAGACGACCTTGACACTGCTCTTCAGGGTGCAGACTTTGTTGTAACACAGATTCGCGTAGGCAAGCTGCCCTGCCGCCATCTTGACGAAAGCATTCCCAAGAAATATGACCTCATCGGTCAGGAAACAACGGGTATCGGCGGCTTCTTCAAGGCACAGAGAACAATCCCCGTTATCAAAAAAATCTGTGAAAGAATTGAAGCTATCTGCCCCGATGCATGGCTTATAAACTTCACAAATCCCTCGGGTATCATCACCGAGTTTATTCTCAACAACACAAACGTCAAGAACATCGGTCTTTGCAACGTTCCCATTGATATGCTCGATGACGTTAAAGAAATCACGGGTCTTGACAGTGAAATTACCTCCCTAGGTCTTAACCACCTGAGCTGGATTACCTCCGTTAAGAAGAACGGCGAAGAGCTTCTTCCCGGCCTTATCGAAAGCGGTTTCTCACCCAAGGTTATGGCTAACATCAAGGATGACGGCTTCTCAATCGACTGCCTTAAAACCGTTCAGGGTCTTCCCTCATCATATCTTCAGTATTACTACTGCCGCGAAGCAAAGCTTGCTCATCAGAGAGAAGATGAGAAGACAAGAGCTCAGGTTTGTATGGAAATTGAAGAACAGCTTCTCGAGATGTATCAGAACGAAGAAATCGTTACAAAGCCTGCACTTCTTGACAAGAGAGGCGGCCATAAGTATTCGCTTGCAGCTGTTTCGCTTATTGATTCAATCGCAAACGATAAGAAAGACGTTCACGTTGTAAACATCAAGAACAACGGCACTCTTCCCTTTATGGCAGATGACGATATCGTTGAAATTGCCGCTGTTATCGGCGCAGACGGTGCAACACCCGTTCCCGTAACAGAAAAAATCAACGACCATATCGTAGGTCTTATGAGAGTTGTCAAAACCTATGAAAAATATGCTGTTAAGGCTGCAATCACGGGCGATGACGACTACGCAATCAAGGGCCTTCTTGTTCATCCCCTTGTCGGCGACTACGAAAAGGCTGTTAAATGTTTCAACGAACTCAAGGAAGCCCACAAGGAATTCCTTCCCCAGTATTTCAATAAGTAAAAATGAATCCGTCGGGTATCCGACGGATTTTTTACTGTATTTTCATTGGAAAATACTGTTTATAATGCTCTTTTGATATTGTGTTATTTGAAACGTTATGTTATTATATATATGTAATAAAATAACAGGAGGATGATTCCAATGGCAAGATTTACTCTCCCCAGAGATCTTTATCACGGTAAAGGTTCTCTTGAGGTGCTCAAAACTCTCAAAGGCAAGAAGGCAATCGTTTGCGTAGGCGGCGGTTCAATGAAAAAGTTCGGTTTCCTTGATAAGATTGTTGCTTATCTTGAAGAAGCAGGTCTTGAAGTTAAGCTTTTCGAAGGCATCGAGCCCGATCCCTCGGTTGATACAGTTATGAAGGGTGCGGCTGTTATGGCTGAATTTGAACCCGACTGGATTGTTGCAGTCGGCGGCGGTTCACCCATTGATGCTGCAAAGGCAATGTGGATTAAGTATGAATACCCCGAAATCACGTTCGAGCAGATGTGTGTTGTTTTCGGCATCCCTGAGCTTCGCAAGAAGGCACGTTTCGTTGCAATTCCCTCAACGTCAGGCACAGCAACGGAAGTTACAGCTTTCTCGGTTATCACAGACTACGAAAAGGGTATCAAATATCCTCTTGCAGACTTTGAAATCACTCCCGATATCGCTATCGTTGATTCAGAGCTTGCAGAAACAATGCCCAAGAAGCTTGTTGCTCACACTGGTATGGACGCAATGACCCACGCCGTTGAAGCTTACGTTTCAACAGCTAACTGCGACTATACAGATCCCCTTGCTCTCCACGCAATCGAAATGATTCAGGAAAACCTTGTTGATTCATACAACGGCGATAACGGCTGCCGCGAAAAGATGCATAATGCACAGTGCCTTGCAGGTATGGCATTCTCAAATGCTCTTCTCGGCATTGTTCACTCAATGGCTCATAAGACGGGCGCGGCATTTGCTGATTACGGCAACGGCGCACACATCATCCACGGCGCTGCAAACGCAATGTATCTTCCCAAGGTTATCGAGTTCAACGCAAAGGTTGAATCAGCTGCAAAGCGTTATGCAAAGATTGCAGACAGAATGAACCTCGGCGGCGAAACCGTTGAAGAGAAAGTTCAGCTTCTTATTGCATATCTCCGCGGTATGAACGAAAAGCTCAACATTCCTCAGTGCATCAAGAACTACGGCGCAGACAGCTATCCCTGCGAGCAGGGCTTTGTTCCCGAAGAAGTATTCCTTGAGAGACTTCCCGAAATCGCAAAGAACGCTATCGGCGATGCTTGCACAGGTTCAAATCCCCGCCAGCCCAGCCAGGAAGAGATGGAAAAGCTCTTCAAGTGCTGCTACTATGACCTTAAGGTTGACTTCTAATAAAAAAGTCGGTGTGTATCATACGGTACACACCGATTTTTCTTTTAAAGGAAGGGTTTCATCTGATCCTCAAGCTTTGCTTCGAGGGTGCTGATTCGGTTTGCAAGGTTCATAACCTCGGGTGCGGCAGCAGGGTACTGATTCATATATTTATGAATGGATTTGATTCCCATTCCGCAGCCGTCGGTAATGAGGCTTGCCGCCTGAGAAGCAGTAGGTTTAACCATCATTTCGGCGTTTGTTTTGACCTTGGACATTCCTTTTGCCATAATATTTGGTTCTTTTCCCTCGCAGTTCATCTTGTGGAGGGTGTTGTCAATATCTTTTTCAAGGTCTTTATGCTCGGTTTTGCTCTCTTTGAGTACCTGAAGCATCTCCTTATCGTCAAGATAGGGAAGAACGTCGTCGATTGAAGAAACAGCCATTCTGATTCCTGCGCTGCATTCCTTGAGCAAGTTGATAGTGTCTTTGTTTTCCATTTGAACTCTCCTTTGTCTTTATTCGAAATTAGTATGTGCAAATTTATTGACAAATATTTGTTTTTTATTTATCATAAAATCAGGAGAGTGATAAAAATGATATTTGCAAATCATGCTCACGTTTTTCCAAAGGAAATAAGACCCGAAGGCAGCGTCGAGAGCCTTATGAAATTTCTTGACGAATGTGAAATTGATAAAGCTGTTGCGTTTGCTCCGTTTTCGGACAGATTCCACGAAGGCGGATTTGAGGGCAGCCCCAACGATTGGCTCGCAAAAGAAATAAAGGGCAATGACCGTCTTGTGGGCTTCGGCACGATTGATTTCAGTCAGAATCTCCGTGACGAGGTGGACAGAATCGAATCGCTCGGTTTCAAAGGAATAAAAATGCATCCGCCTTATCAGGAGTTTGTTATTGACGGACCCGAAGCGTTTGAAATCTATGAAAGAGCGCAGGAACTCGGGCTGTTTATTTCGTTCCATTCGGGTATGCACTGGCACAGACTCAGGGATAACAGAGTTATTCTTTTTGATGAGGTTGCTTGGAATTTCAAGAATCTCAAATTCAGTATGGAGCATATAGGCGGCTATCATTTCTTCAAAGAAGCGCTTGCCGTTATGTGTAACAACTCAAGATACGGCGGCAACGTTTTTGCAGGCTGGACGAGTGTCGGCAACCGCAAGGGCAAAGGCGATGAATGGTATCTTACCGATGAACAGCTTGAAACCGTAATTTATCAGACGGGTGATGATTCAAGCATTTTCGGCCTTGATTTCCCTTATTCAAAGCCCGAACATATTAAATCCGATATCGAGCGCATAAAAAATCTTGATATCAGCCAAGAAGCCAAAGAAAAAATTCTGGGCAAAACACTCGAAAGAGTGCTGAAATAAACAATAAAATCCGCATAAGTCAGGACCTCCGGCTAAGCCGGAGGTCCTGATTTTATTATTCTGCAATTTTATTTCTTTTCTGCAGTGTTCATTGAGTTTTTGTAAACAAAAAATCTGCAATAGAGATATTCCGTAACAAGATTTATAAGCATTGTAACTGCAAGAATGATGTATTCGTTTATTCCTTTGATATCTCCGAAATAATATGTCCACCAATATGAAAGAGGGCCGAACACACAATAGAAAGCCGCAACCTTGAGCATTGCAATTCGTATGTTTGCCGCGGATTTGAAAGTGAATTTCCTGTTAAATGTGAAATTCCAGATTACGGAAAGAGCAAGAGCTATGGCATAACTGACGCCCTTTTTGTAGTCGAAAGTGTCGGGAAAGATAAGTTCGTTGCAAACAACGTCCGCTATCGTCTGAATTACTGCTGCCGATGCTGAAAAAAGTACAAATTTCACAACCTGTAAAATGTTCTGCTTTTTAGTCATTTTTTCGCTCATTTTATTTCCTCCTTTGATTTAAGAACAAGCGATGCAACCCTGCACGCTCTGTTGTATGCCTCTGCTATATATGATTCAATCGGCATTGCGGCATATTTATCGTTATCGTGTCTGCCCGGTTTGCTTACGGTGCTCAGCTCAAAACACAGATTGCCGTCAAAGTCGCAGTCAGTAAGCCGTTTCGCAACGCTTTGCCAATCGTGAATTCCGTCAAACGGCAGAAGATGAAGGTCGTCAATATATGTAATCTGTCCGCCGTAATCACGGATGCCGAGATTATCGTTAAGATGAGTGCAGAGAAGTCTGTCGCCGTAAAGTGCAGTTAAGTTTTTGCCGTAGTTATAGCAAAGCTCGTGACCCGAATCCCAACAGAAACCGACAGATTTTTCGCTTTTGAGTGCCTGCATAAGTGCATCGAGATATTCAAAGCCCTCGGTATTTTCAAGCGCAAGCTTAACGCCGAGTTCGTTCATTCTTTTTGCAAGAGCGCCGAAACGTTCAATGCCGATCTGCGTGGGAATATACGGCTCGTCAAAACCTATGAAGGTATGCACAACCATAACGGGGATTTCATATTCCGCACATTTTTCGGCATATTCGATAAGCTCTTTAACGGCGATATCGCCAAGCTCACCGTCAGCCCACATATCGTCGGATTTGTTGAACGGTGCGTGAAGGTATTCGATAAACATATCTTCGTCTTTGCTTTTTGCAACAAGTTTTTTGATATCGGTGTTTCTGCCGCTGTCATCAATGGCAAAGCCTTCGAATCCCGTCTTTTTGAATAGAATTATCTGTTCCTCCTCGGAAATTCCGAATCCGCAGCTTAAAGAAAGTGCAAGTTTTTTATTATACATTATATATCACCGTTTTTATGGTAAATCAAAACCCCGATGTTGTCAAGAGAATAAAGTTATGGTAAAATATAAAAGAGGTGATATTAATGGGAATTATTATCGGAGTTGGCGGCGGAAGATACAGCGATAACGAGGTGCTGCCGATTTTTGAGCATATTGTTTCGCTTGCAAAAAAGAAAAATCCGTCCGTTCTTTTTGTGCCTACCGCGGGTTTTGACGATATCAACGGCGACGAGCATATTTTCAGGCTTTTTATCGGCCTTGGCTGCAGCGTATCTGCACTTCTTCTGACTGATAAATCTCTCACAAAAGCTGAAATTGAAGAGAAGATTCTTTCTGCCGATATTGTTTATGCAGGCGGCGGCAATCTGAAATTTCTTATGGATACGTGGAAAGAAACGGGTGCAGACGAAATTTTCAGAAAAGCCTATGAAAAAGGAGTTGTTCTTTCGGGCTACAGCTCAGGTTCAATGTGTTGGTTTGAGGAAGGATATGACGATTGCGGCGAAAACCACGAATTTATGTTTGTGGACTGCCTCGGATTGCTTCCCTATTGCAACTGCCCCCATTATGAGAGCGATTATTGGCAGAGTTTTACCGATGCAGTCAAGGGCAGAAGGCTCTCAGGAATAGCCGTTGATAACGGTGCGGCTATTGTTTATGATAACGGGAAATATTATACTCTTCAGGGAAACGACGGCGGCGAAGTTTATTTCCTGAACAAAGATAAAAACCACGAAAAAACACTTTTCAAAACAGCAGAATAATATATATAATGTATATTAATAATATAATAGGCATATAATAACTGTGCAGGCATTTTATTCCTGAATATAAAGCGGATAAAGTGTCTGTTTTTTTATATTTAGTAAAAATG
The DNA here is from genome assembly GCA_045602245.1 of Acutalibacteraceae bacterium. Lineage (GTDB taxonomy): Bacteria > Bacillota > Clostridia > Oscillospirales > Acutalibacteraceae > CAG-177. The sequence goes on from JAZSBC010000006.1 coordinate 19,686, forward strand.
TAACCGTTTTTTACACTTTTGTAACCATTTGTAACTTTTTCTGTTTTTCACAAAAAAATTACCAAAAAATGACAAAAAACTGCAAAAACTCAAAGCTTCATTGGGGTCTGTTTGCTGAAACAGCAAATTGATTTTGTGCAAATTGAACAAAAAATCATTCTCAAAAAATTTGACAAATCAAACTTTTGTCAATATAATGACACACGTTGCAAAAGGAAATCGAGGTTTGACCCAAAAAGGCTTTACCAAAAAACTACTAATGCGCAAAATAAGGAGAGTATTATGATTACAAATTCAGCTTCCGTAGGTAACGGAAAGCACAGCAAGCGATTCAGAATTCTGAGCGCTGTTGTTGCAGGTCTGTTTACTTGCTCGGTGACGCTCACGGCTTTCGGTGCATCAGACACAAGCCCTGTTACCGTAGTTGACGGAGAAAAATCGGTAAGCATATCTGCCGTATCAGGCAGTCCCCGAGAAATTGTTAAACAGGCAGGAATCGTTCTCAACGCAAACGATGAGCTCAACCTTTCGGCTTATGATGCCGAGGAGGGCGGTACAATCGTTATCGAAAGAGCCAAGGTTGTAAGAGTTGAGGATAACGGATTCATTTCTTATCTGATAGGCTACGGCGAAACAATCGGCGAGGTTATCGAAAAAGAAGGCATTGAACTCAGCACTCAGGATGATATCGGCGTGAATGAATCGATTGATATTTACGACGGTATGCAGGTGTTCATCAAAAGAGCGTTTACTGTTGAAATTATTGCTGATGGCGAAACACACAAAGTGTATATCGCAGACGGTACGGTTGCAGATGCTCTTGAAGAGGCAGGAATCACTCTCGGCGAGGATGATACCGTTTACCCTGCACTTGATGCGGAACTCAGCGGCTTTACCGAAATTGAGGTTTCAAGAGTAACGTTCGGAACCTCAGAGGAAACACAGGAGATTGATTATAACACAGAGGTTGTTTACAACGACGAAATGGACCTCGGTGCAACAAAAATCGCAACTCCCGGTGTTAAGGGCGAAAAAATCGTTCATTATGATGAAAAATATGTTAACGGCGAGCTTGAAGAAAAAACGGTTTCAAGTGAAGAGGTTACAAAAAAACCTGTTAATGAAGTGAAAATGATAGGTACAAAGCCTGCAGAAACGCTCAAGGCTTATAAGAATACCGGCGCTCCCATTTCAGAGCTTTCACTTCCCGATGATATTGAACTTGACGAAAACGGTATCCCCGTTAATTACACAAAGCGCGTTGAAGCAAAAGCAACCGCTTACACGGGCGACCCTGCAACCTCAACCGGCAGAAAACCTATGCCCGGTCACATTGCGGTTGACCCCAATGAATATCCCTACGGCACAGAACTCTATATTGTATCGGCAGACGGCAGCTACGTTTACGGCTACTGTATTGCCGCTGATACGGGCGGATTCGTTGAGATGGGCAACACAGACGTTGACCTTTATCTCGATAACGAAGATATGTGTTATAACTGGGGTAACAGAGATATCGTTATCTATGTTCTTAACTAAAAGCAACGGAAAAGCAAGGCTTGCAACACCTTGCTTTTCTTTTTTGCTTAAAACAGAAGTTTTCGGGAAAAATATGTTTATGTAACACAAAAATTATTTTTTTCTATCGTCATTTTGAACAAAACAAAAATTTTTGTTTGCCCTTGGTTTGGCCGACAAGCCGAATTATTGCTCTGAGGGTCAAAACTGTGTTTAAAAATGTTGACGAAGCAAAGTTTTATGGTATAATATGTAGTATGTTAACAAGAAATTTATTGTTTGGGAGTTATAGATATGTTTGTTAAAGATGTTACAGTTCAGAACCAGGTAGGTCTTCATGCTCGTCCCGCAACATTCTTCATTCAGAAAGCAAACGAGTTCAAATCATCAATCTGGGTTGAGAAAGAAGAGCGCAGAGTAAACGCAAAGAGCCTTCTCGGTGTTCTTTCACTCAGCATTATGGGCGGCACAGATATCCGTATCATCGCAGGCGGTCCCGATGAAGAGCAGGCAGTTACAGAGCTTGTAAAGCTTGTTGAAACAGGTTTCGCAGAGTAAAAAATAATGCTTGTATAGTTTTTGGCTATACAAGCATTTTTATTTTATATAATTATATCGCATCCTGACTTTATATCAAACTCTTCAAAATACTTGTTTTCAAACGGAATCCATTTGTTTTTGAAAACTTCAAGAGCCTCGGCGCCGTTTCGCTTCATAATGCGTTCAAGCTGAGTTTCGATGTCGGTTTCAAGAAAGATTTTTAAATCATATATATCTTGCGGAATTTCAGGATGAAGCGAATATGAACCCTCGATTATAATGCTTTTTGAGGGCGAAATCATTTCCGATTTATCTGTTTTGCCCGTGTGGCAGTCAAAAACGCCGTATGCGAAGCTTTTGCCGCTTCTGATACCTGCAACCACCTCGCCGACAAAACGCTCATAATGAACGTTTCCGCCCGTTTGAGAGAGTCTTTCGCTTGTGCGCATATCAAACGGCAGAAAGAAATCATCCATATGGATAACCTGAGCATCGAATTTTTCTGAAAGCGACGATGCAAGCGTGGTTTTTCCCGATGCACAAGGGCCGTCAACGGCTATTATGATTCTTCCTTTCTGAAGAATCTTTTTTTGAATTTCATTTATAAGTTTTTCCATAAGCACCAATGAGAAAGCCCCGGCGGTTACCGTCGGGGCTTTGTTATTATCAGTTGTTTTCGCCAACGTCAGATTTGTATTCGTCAACCTGGTTTGCGATTGCCTTACGTCTTTCGCGGAGTTCCATATACATTCTTTCTTTCTTCTCGCCCTGAAGGTCATAGAAGAACTGGGGAATGATACTGAGTGAACCTGTAACAACCGGAAGAAGAGTACACATCCAGAAGAGTGCGTAGCGGGCTTTGGGGCTGAGTGAATCGGGAGTTGCGTTAACGTCGTATTCAAACATACCGAGGAGCAGGGGCTGAATAACGGCTGTAACACCGCGCACAGCTTTTGAAACAAGACCCTTTGCAACGCCTGTCATACCCTCTGAGCGGAAGCCGTTCTTCCATTCGCCGTAGTCGATAGCTTCGTTTCTCATTTCTTCGGGGATAACCTTTCTGATACCCCAGAAGAACATCCAGATTGTTTCGCGGATCATAAATGCGGGAATCATAACCCAGAGGCTTTCAAAACCTCTCTTCTTGCCGCCGTCAAGCTTGATTAACGAACCTGCGGCGAATACACCGAGCAGCAGCACGCTGTCAACGTGGGAGCCTGCAATCCAAAGTGTTTTTGTTGAGAACTTGGAGCGAGCCCAGGGAACGTATGAGTAGCTGATGGGTGAAACAACAGCGCCGGGAATACCAACGATTGTTGACATTGTTGCGAGTCTGAGAACGTTGATGTAGTAAAGGTTGGTTCCTGAACCGATGCTGAATGAGCTGAGGAATTCTGAAAGAGTGATGAGAAGCAGCGGCTTATTGTTGAAAACGGATTTGATGCCGTTGAGTACGCTGGGACGGTCAACCGTCTGCATAACTCTTTCTTTTGCAACAAGGGCATAAATCAAAGCGAACAAACCTGCGGCAACTGCGGTGATAACGCCGCCGAGAACGAAGATTCTGTTATAGCCGAGCTGGAATGCTTCGGGGTTTGTGATTTCAAGCGCTCTGTTGCTGTCACTGTTGAGGTAAATGTCAATCAGCAAGCCCATCAGGATTTCGGGCGCTTTTTCAACGAAGCCCGAAAGCAGGTTAGCCTGAGTTATCAGTCGCGTTCGGTCAATGATATTCGGCGTTATGGTTGCTGTCATACCCTGACGGACGATTGAAATAAGCGAAGTTGCCAGATTTGAGAAAATCTGAAGAAGAAGGTACAGCAGGAATCTGGGAATGTTGCTGCCGATACCTGATGTTCCGAAGAACAGGGGCAATGCCCAATAAACAAGAGTAAGAAGAACGCCGGGAACTGCATAAACAATGAGCCACGGCTTGAACTTACCCCAACGGGTACGGGTTTTGTCAACAATAGCTGCAAGGAACATATCGTTGATGATATCCCAGGCTGTGATGATACCGTTGGTGACAGACTGAAAGCGGAGGTCGATTTTGAGGATGTTCATCCTGAAAATATCGTCATATTTACCGATATTAAAGCTCTGAGCTATGTCATCAAGTATGTATGCAAAGGTTTCTTTGGAGCCGACGTAGCGCCTGTCTTTGGGGACAGCAGACGGTGCCTGCTCCTGAACAACCTTTGCGGTTGATTCAGATGCCATATAATCTCTCCTTATTAATTTATAATACAACTTATATTAACATAGTCTTAACACATTTTCAATACCGCAATATTTTTTTATGAAATGTACACAATAAAGCGATATTTTTTTTGGTTGATAAGACGATAAAAATTATTCAACCGCTTCAAAAAGGATTAGTTCGGATGACATAGACGACGGAATTGAAACGGGAATTCCGTTCGAAAGAATTTCAATTCCTTTTTGGAAATATACGGTGCCGCTGTTATCGAGTGTGATTTTATAATTCAAACCTGCATTTATGCCTTTCGGAATAACGGCAATGTCTGATTTCTTTGAATCGGGAAGCGTAAATATCGCAGCCGCACCTTTTCTGCAATCGGGCGATGCGATTTCAAGAATATAATTATTGCTTTCAAAAGCTGAAATTTCGGGTGTGTGATGATATATTTTTGCTTCAGGGAGGAACGTGCGGATAAAATTTTTATAAATACCAAGACTGTGGCGCACGAATTCGGTCTGAATCGGATTTTCGTTTGCCGCAGCAGGCGAAACAACGTTTATGGAAACGTGGCTGAGCATTGTGTTTCTCATCTGCATATCGATTGTTCCGTGTTCGTGGCAGCCCATTCCGGCAAAAAGTCTGTCAACTCTTTCGGGAGGCAGTGCCATTGTCATACCGTTTGTGACGGTTAGCGAACGGGGCGCGCGCTGGCAGTCCGAAACCCAGGTATGATTGAAATTTTTCATCATTCCGAGGTCGGTACGTCCTCCTCCGCCTGCACAGTTTTCGAAAATCACGTCGGGGAATCGCTTTTTGAGATTCTCGTACATCTTACAGACCGCCTGATGGTGGCGGATTGAAACGCATTCGGCAATTCCCGTGCCGGCATCACGCATTGTAAAATAATCGCGGAACGATACGTTATGGTCAACCCTGAGAAGGTCGGGCTTATATTCTTCGATTATTCTTGCAAGTTCGGATTCCGCCCATTCTGCGGCTTCGGGAATGCTTAAATCGGCAAGATTTCCGCTTTGAATACCGAGAATATTTTTTGAACGCCATTCGGGATGCTTTTTGAATACGTCGGATTTTTCACCGAGAGTTTCAATATCAACCCATAATCCGAATTTCATTCCGATTGAGTGGCAGTAGCCGGAAATTTCGGAAATTCCGTTGGGGTAGCGGTCGGAGTTCGGAATATTCGTTCCGTTATAAAGTCCCCATTCCGTTTCTTTTCGGGGAGGACACTCCCAGCCTGCATCAACGATGAAAACTTCCGCGCCCATATCCGCCATACGTTTTGCAAAACATTTTGACGTTTCAACGGACATATCGTGTTCTGCGCCCATTCCTGCACCGATAAGGCATTCATCGGGTGAAGCTTCGGGCATATTCAGAACGGATTTGCGGATATGCGAATGCATTTCGTTTACCGCATCGTCAAGACCGCCTGCGATAACGCCGAAATGAACGTCGGGTGAAACGAAAACGCTTTTCGGCGGAATGACTGTTATGGGCTTATGTGAAGTTATTTCTGCCTTGAATGAAAGATAACTGTTGCTTCTCTCGTAATCAGCCTGAAGGTCAACGGTAAAACTGCAGCCTGCACTCCAGCCTATCTGCGAAAAATACATAACTCCCGTGAGGTTATTGCGGATAAAAATCAGCGGATGTCGGAAGCGGTCACGCCCGAAACGGCATTTCACAGTCAGTTCTTCGGGAGAAAGGTCGTGCCAGGCGAATTCGCCTTCTCTGCCCCATTTGTCGCTGTTGAAATAACCCACGGAATAGATTTTATCTGTATCGTTTTTTATTGAATATCTGCTGCGGTCTGTTTCTTCAACACCGCCCGAAAGAAGTGAAAGTCTGCTCAGGCAAATGTTTTCATCAGAGAGATTTTCGATTTCTATATATCGGCTGAACATCTGAGTACCGTCGAGTAAGGTATGAATTTTCAGAACAACGGGCTTGATATTGCTTTTGAGAGTTATAACGGCTTCTTTTGCGTTTTCCGTTTCGTTAACCTCAAAATTCACAAGCTCCAGATTATAATCTATGCTCTGACCGTCAAGTTCAACGTTGAATGATGACGGTTCGTGAAAATCAACGGGATTGAGTCTTGAGGGAAAGTTTGTGAGTACGTTCAGCGGATAGCCTGCGGCGTTATAACCCGATGAAATGAGCGAACCGTTGAAAAACGTTTCTTCATAAACCGCAAGCCCGCTTCTGTAACAAAAAACGGGTTTTTCACCCTGCTGATAATATATATCGTAATAGTTCTGCATAGTTCAACCGCCTTTTGTTGGAGTTTGGTTTTATTTTAATGCGGTATATATTTTTTGTCAATGGTGTTGGCTCAATAAGATGAAGAAGCCGTTTTCTCCGAACGAAAGGCGTATCGGTATACGTCGAGTTCGGAAAAACGGCTAAAAAGAAACATATAATAACAATCTCACATCAGAACAAAACAGGCTTGCAAAGTTGAAAAAACAATGCAAGCCGTTTATCATTTTATTCTGTTTCTTTTGGTCTTTGCTTAGTGAGACAACACCTTACCAGTTATACATCTGTTCTGGATTCTTGAAGATATCTTCAAGTCTCTTGATGAAAGGAACAAGGTCGCCGAAATCGAGCGCTCTGTGGTCAAATACAAGGTTGATGGGCATTACCTGACCGACTGCTATGATATCGTTGCCGTTTTCATCCTGCTTGACAACGGGCTGTTTGTTTGCCGAGCCGATGCATACAACAAACACCTGAGGAGGAATGATTGAAAGAAGCGATGCGTGGCCGGGAATTCCTCTTGTGATTGAGCCGATGTTTGAAATGGTAACCGTGCCCTGCTTGATATCGTATGCGGTGAGTCTGTCTGTTTCGGGGATAGCGTTGTATTCTTTCTTTGCTTTGCCCTTAAGAGTTTTGATTTTATGCTTGCCTGTTTTTGCGCCTACAAGGCGGAGAACAGCCTGCTTGATTTTGCCTTTTTTGAGCTTTTCAATGGTATCGTTGAATGAAACCGAGAACATAACCTCGGTGAGATCTGTGTTGCCGATTTTTCTGGCTACGTCTGCAATATATTCCGTAAGCTCAACAAGGCTCTTGTTGCCGATATCGTGAAGATTGATCGTCATCATTTCGCCGTTGGGGAGAATCCAGGTCATACCTGCGTGGATTTCATCCCATTCGGTGATTTCGCCTCTTACGAGCTTGCGGTTGAATTTGATATGGGCATTGAGCTGGGGAGCTTCTTTGAACGCCTCCGAAAGAGCCTTGAGCATAATGGTGTTAACCGTGATTTTAACGGGGAATTTGCCCGATTCGTTAAGCTCCTTGACAACGTCCATAAATTTGGATACTTCGGGTTCATATACGTAAGAAATATGGGGGATTGTTTCCCAGCTTTCAGCGGTCATATTTGCAACGATTTTGCGCTGAATACCGAAATGTGTTACTTTTGTAGCTTTCATAGGAATCTCCTCCTGATGTTTTCAAAATCACAGAAATTCTACCATATATCGCTAAAAAAATAATTCCATATTAGAAAAATAACGATATTTTATTGCGGTTTTTATCTGTTTACAAATTTTTGGATATATGATAAAATATTAAGGTTAGAAATTTTACGGAAGGTTTTTGAAATGATAAAACTGTTAAAATATCTGAAAGGAAGCCGTCTGCAGTGCGTTCTTGCGCCGCTTTTCAAGATGCTTGAAGCGATTCTTGAGCTTTTTGTGCCGCTTGTTATTGCCCAAATAATTGATACGGGAACGAAAAACGGCGATACGGGCTATATCCTTAAAATGTGCGGTGTGCTTGTGATTCTGGGTGCGGTCGGTCTCGCATTTTCGCTTACGGCTCAGTTTTTTGCCGCGAAGGCATCCGTTGATTTTGTTAAAAGGCTTAAACACGCTTTGTATGAGCATATCGGCAGATTTTCCTACAAAGAGGTTGATAAATCGGGAACTTCAACGCTCATTACCCGTATGACGGGCGATATGGACAGTGTTCAGAACGGCCTGAATTTAACTCTCCGTCTGCTTCTGCGCTCGCCGTTTGTTGTTATCGGTGCAATGATAATGGCGTTTACCGTTGATTCAAAAGCGGCGGTTACGTTTGCTGTTGTTATTCCGCTTCTTTCGTTGGTTGTTTTCGGAATAATGTTTTCATGCATTCCTCTTTATAAGAAAGTGCGTGCAGCTCTTGACAAAGTTCTCTGCACTTCAAGAGAAAGTCTTACGGGTGCAAGGGTGATAAGAGCTTTCTGCAAAGAAGACGAACAGATTGAAGAATTCAGAAAACGCAACGATTCGCTGACTGCAATTCAGGAATTCACGGGCAGAATATCGGCTCTTCTCAATCCGATGACCTGCGTTATTATCAATATCGGCATTGCCGTTCTTATATATAAAGGCGCAATCCGTGTTGAAGCGGGTCTGATAACTCAGGGTGCAGTTGTTGCGCTCTATAACTATATGTCGCAGATTCTTGTTGAGCTTGTCAAATTTGCGAGCCTTATTATCAGCATCACAAAATCCGTTGCCTGTGCAGGCAGAATAAGCGCCGCACTTGAAACTCCTGCCGAAAGAAACGGCGGAAGAACTGAATTTAATGATGAATGTGAAAATATTCTTGAATTCCGCAACGTTTCGCTTGCCTATGAGGGCGCAGGTGATAATTCGCTCGAAAACATCAGCTTTTCGGTTAAAAAAGGCGAAACCGTCGGTATTATCGGCTCGACGGGTTCCGGCAAGACAACGCTTGTCAATCTTATCCCCGCATTTTATGAAGCAAGCGGCGGCGAGGTGCTTGCAGGCGGAGTTAACGTGAAAGATATTTCTCTTGAAGAACTTCGCTCGAGAGTTGCGGTTGTGCCTCAGAAATCCGTGCTTTTCAAGGGCACAATCAGGGATAATATGCTCTGGGGCAGGGAAGATGCAACGGACGAAGAAATTATGAAAGCACTTGAAACCGCTCAGGCGGCTGAGTTTGTAATGCAGAAAGACGGCGGTCTTGATGCGGCAGTTGAGCAGGGCGGCAGAAACTTCTCGGGCGGACAGAGGCAAAGGCTTGCGGTTGCAAGAGCCGTTCTTAAAAATGCGGATATTCTTATTCTTGATGACAGCTCGAGTGCGCTCGATTATGCTACCGATGCCGCAATGCGTAAAGCAATCGCCGCTTCTCAGGGCGATAAGGCAGTGTTTATTGTATCACAACGCACATCGTCGATTATGCACGCCGATAAAATTATCGTTCTCGATGACGGAAAGGCCGAAATCGGTACACACGAAGAACTCCTTGAAAATAACGCTGTTTACAGAGAAATTCATTTCTCGCAGTTTGATGAGGAGGAAAGCGTATGAAAAAGAAAGTAAGCAAGAGTACGCTCAAAAAGGTACTCCGATATGTCGGCAGATACAAAATACATCTCTTTGTTTCGATTTTTCTTGCGGCGGCAAGTGTTGCGCTGAGCCTTTATATTCCCGTACTTGCAGGTAAGGCGATAGATACCGCAATCGGTGCGGGCAAAGTTGATTTTGCTGCGCTTATGCCGTATCTTTACAGAATCGGCATTGTTGCACTCATCACGGCGGCTATGCAGTGGGTTATGAATACTCTCAACAACCGCATAACCTTCAGAGTGGTGAGAGATATCCGCAATGCGGCGATGGAAAAGATACAGACACTGCCGCTGAGCTATATTGATTCCAAGCCTTCGGGCGATACGGTAAGCAGAATTATCTCCGATGCTGACCAGTTTGCAGACGGGCTTCTTATGGGCTTTACCCAGCTTTTTACGGGCGTTGTAACCATTCTCGGCACGCTCGGTTTTATGCTTTCCATTGATTGGAAAATCACTCTTGCGGTTGTTATTCTGACTCCTCTTTCGCTTTTTGTTGCGAGATTCATTGCAAAAAGAACGCACTCGATGTTCAGACTTCAGGCAAAAACAAGAGGCGAGCAGACCGCCTACGTTGAAGAAACCGTAGGCAACAAAAAGGTTGTTACCGCATTCTCAAGAGAAGAAAAATCGCTTGAAGAGTTCGACGAAATCAACGAAAGATACGCAAAATATTCGCTCAAAGCAATATTCTTCTCATCACTCACAAATCCATGCACAAGGTTTGTCAACAGCATGGTTTATGCGGCGGTCGGTCTTCTCGGTGCGATTGCGGTTATAAACGAAACAATAACCGTTGGCGAGCTTTCGTGCTTCCTCAGCTATGCAAATCAGTATACAAAACCGTTCAACGAAATTTCGGGCGTTATAGCGGAATTGCAGAATTCGTTTGCCTGCGCGGAAAGACTGTTTGAGCTTATTGAAGAAGAACCGCAGACACCCGATTCAGCCGATGCAAAGGTGCTTTGCAATGTTGAGGGCAGGGTTGAAATCAAAAACGTTGCTTTCTCATATTCAAAAGATAAAGAGCTCATAAAAGACCTCAATCTTTCGGTTGAAAGCGGCAACAGAGTTGCGATAGTCGGTCCGACGGGATGCGGAAAAACAACTCTTGTTAATCTGCTGATGCGTTTTTATGACGTTGACGGGGGCGAAATCAGCGTTGACGGCGTTGATATCAACACCGCAACAAGAGAAAGCCTCCGCAAAAGCTACGGTATGGTGCTTCAGGATACCTGGCTCAAAGAAGGTACGGTAAAAGAAAATATCGCAATGGGCAGACCCGATGCAACCGATGAAGAAATTATCGAAGCCGCAAAAGCATCCCACGCCCACAGCTTCATCAAACGTTTGCCCAACGGCTATGATACCGTTATTTCCGATGAAAATTCGGGCCTTTCGCAGGGTCAGAAACAGCTCCTCTGCATTGCGAGAGTTATGCTCTGCCTGCCGCCGATGCTTATTCTTGACGAGGCAACGTCTTCGATTGATACGAGAACGGAAATCAGAATTCAGAAGGCGTTTACAAAAATGATGCAGGGCAGAACAAGTTTCATCGTTGCCCACAGACTTTCAACAATCAAGAATGCCGACGTTATTCTTGTTATGAAAAACGGCAATATCGTTGAGCAGGGAAACCACGCCGAGCTTATGGAAAAAGGCGGATTTTACAGCGAACTCTATAACAGCCGTATGGATGCGGCGGTATAATCAAAATCAGGGTTCTTCGCTTTGTTTTTTGCTGACAGAGCGAAGAATCTTTTTTATATAATGAAAATATTGTTGACAAAAGCACTTTAATATGGTAATGTAATACCACAATAATAAAATAAAAGGAGTCCGAAAAATGAAAAAGATTACAGCACTCATTCTCGCATGTCTTATGCTCTTCACATTTGCAGCTTGCGGCGGCAACGGAGGCGGCGAAGTAACAGAACCCACAAGCAATCAGGCAGCCGAAGTTGACGGCGACCTTGCTTACATAAAAGACAAGGGTACTCTTATTGTTGGTATCACAGACTACGCACCCATGGATTTCAAAGATGACAAAGGCGAATGGACAGGCTTTGATGCTGAATTCGCACGTCTTGCAGGCGAAAAGCTCGGCGTTGAAGTTGAATTCATCGAAATCGACTGGGATAACAAGTTCTTTGAACTCGATGCAAAGTCAATCGACTGCATCTGGAACGGTATGACAATCACAACAGAAGCTAAAGAAAACGCTTCAGTTTCAAACGCATACGTTAAGAATGCACAGGTTGTTGTTATGAAGTCGGCAGACCTTGCAGCTTATGCAACAGCTGAAAGCCTTGCAGATCTTTCGTTCGCAGTTGAAGCCGGTTCGGCAGGTGAAGCGGCAGCAAAAGAAAACAGCTATGATTTCACAGCAGTTCTCACTCAGGCTGATGCTCTCAAGGAAGTTAAGAGCGGCGCGGCAGATGCCTGCATCATTGATATCACAATGGCTGACGCTATGACAGGCGAAGGAACAAGCTATGCAAACCTCGGCTATTCACTTGAGCTTACTTCAGAAGAATACGGCATTGCTTGCCGTGAAGGTTCAAACCTCACAGATGCTCTCAACAACATCATGGCAGAGCTTAAGGCAGACGGCACTCTTCAGGGCCTTGCTGAAAAATATGAGCTTACACTCGCATAATTAATTTAAAATCCGCGGCAGAGGGTGCAAAAGCCCTCTGCCTTTTCGTGACTGATGAAAGGTTTCGGTATTTATGTTTAACGATTATTTAATCGCTTTTTTTGATTCTGTTAAATCTGCCGCATCGGAATTTGCCGCGGATTTTGCAGGCAAATCGGTTTTCAGCGTTTTCGGGCTTGTTTTTGATTTTTTTGTGGAGTGCCTCGGTTCGTTCAGAGAGCTTTATCACGGCATCATTGAAGGCTCAGCGCAGTGGACTCTCACAAATCTGTTCGAGTTTGTACTTAAAGTTCAGGAGCAGGATTTTTCTGAATCCGTTTCGACGGTTATCAGAGTTACCGTTGATCTTATTGAAGGATTTATCACAACGTTTGACGTTTTTGCGTTCACACTTATCGGTGCTTTGCCGTTGGGTCTTATTATCTGCTTTGGCTCAATGAGTAAATTCGCACCTCTCAAATGGCTTATGAAAACAGTTGTCTGGGTTATCAGAGGAACTCCGCTGATGCTCCAGCTTATCGTTGTATATTACGGACCCGGTCTTATCGGCGCATGGGCGGAAGAAATGCCTGACCCGAATTTTATCGTTTCGTGGCTTGCAACCTGGTCTGTTTTTGACCGCTTTGTTGCAGTTATAATAGCGTTCATAATCAACTACGCCTGCTATTTCTCTGAAATTTACAGAGGCGGTATTGAAAGCATTCCCAAGGGTCAGTATGAAGCCTGTCAGGTGCTCGGTATGAGCAAATCGCAAACGTTCTTCAAAGTTGTTCTTATGCAGGTTGTGAAAAGAGTTATCCCTCCCATGGGCAACGAAATCATAACTCTCGTTAAGGATACTTCGCTTGCGAGAACGATTGCGGTTTACGAGATCATATGGAGTGCGCAGTCCTTTGCGAAATCCGACGGTCTGATGTGGCCCATGTTCTACACTGCGGCATTCTATCTTATCTTTAACGGTCTTCTTACCGTGATTTTCGGCAAAATTGAAAAGAAACTTGACTATTATCATAATTGACAGGGGTGAGAAATATGGCAATACTTGAAGTCAGAAATCTTAATAAAAGCTTTGGCAGCAACCATGTTCTCAACGGTATTGATTTTGAACTTGAAAGAGGCAAGGTTCTTTCAATAATCGGTTCATCGGGAAGCGGCAAAACAACCCTCCTCCGATGCATAACGTCGCTTGAAACTGCCGATAAAGGTCAGATTAAAGTCAACGGAAACATTGTTTTTGACAGCGAAAACGAACATAAGCTTACAAAAGAAGAAATAAAGAAAAACCGCCTTGCGGTTGGTCTTGTGTTTCAGCAGTTCCATCTTTTTCCGCAGTATACGGTGCTTAAAAACGTAACCCTTGCCTGCGAACTTCAGGCGAAAAAAAGGGCCGACTGGCGAAAGAACAAAAAACAGATTCTTGCCGAAATTGATAAAAACGCAAAGGATATTCTTGCGAAGGTTGGTCTTTCGGAAAAGCTCAATGCTTATCCCTGCGAGCTTTCGGGCGGTCAGCAGCAGCGAGTTTCGATTGCGAGAGCGCTTGCAATGAATCCCGAAATTCTTTTCTTCGATGAGCCTACCTCTGCACTTGACCCCGAGCTTACGGGCGAAATTCTGAAGGTAATCAAGGGTCTTGCGGCGGAGAAAATGACGATGGTTATCGTTACCCACGAAATGGCGTTTGCAAGAGATGTTTCAGACCACGTCATATTTATGGACGGCGGCGTTATCGTTGAAGAAGGCAACCCCGAAGACGTTATCAACAATCCTCAGCAGGAGAGAACAAAGCTTTTTCTCAGCCGTTTTCAGGAAAAATAAACAATATTGCTCCGAAAGACTATTGTTTTTCGGAGCTTTTTATTTTATAATGATGTTGGTGATGATATGAAATTTATGATAGCTTCCGATATTCACGGTTCGGAATTTTACTGCAAAAAATTGCTTGAAGCGTATAAAAAAGAAAATGCGGAAAGACTCCTGCTTCTCGGCGATATTCTTTATCACGGACCCCGCAACGATTTGCCCGATGGATATGCACCCAAAAAAGTTATTGAACTTCTCAATGCAATGAAAAATGAGATACTCTGCGTCAGAGGTAACTGCGATACAGAGGTTGACCAGATGGTGCTTGATTTCCCGATTCTTGCGGATTATGCGATTCTGACCGCAGGGGACAGACTTGTTTATGCAACCCACGGTCATAACTTCAACGAAAATAATCTTCCTCCGCTTCAGAACGGAGATGTTCTTCTTCACGGACACACTCATATTCCCAAGTGCGTTGAACACGAAAACTACGTTTATCTCAATCCCGGTTCGGTTTCCATTCCGAAAGAAAATTCGTGGCACGGATATATGATTCTTGAAAACGGAGAATTTACCTGGAAAAATCTTGACGGAGAAATAATGATGAAATATTAAGGAGGCTTCTTATGAATGTTCTTAATGCAAGGCGTCTTACTCCGGGCATAAAAGCTGCGCTCGTGCTGTGTTTTGCAATTATGACGGGCTTTATGTGGAGAGTGAGAGGCTCACACGGCTGGGGCTCAATGTGGGGAATGTTTGGCGTCGGAGTAATGCTGGTGCTGTTTATTTTTGCATTCTTCGGTAATCGCAAAAAAATGAGCCTTGAAGCAATTCCCATTGCCGTTATTCTTCTCGGCATAACAAACGGCGGATGGGGTACTCTCAATTCGCAGATGGGCGGATATCTTCAGAGTACCGTTCCGTTCACGGGTCAGGAAGCGGTTGACGTGACCGAAATCAGTGCAGGCTCGGGTATGGCGATAATGCTTCTGCTCGGCTTTGGCTGGATGCCTCTTTTTGCAATGTTCATCGGTTCGCTGTTCTCGAAAAAACAATATAAAATATGGCATTACATAGTGCTTATCGCTGTGTTTTACGTTGTTGTTTACGGCTTCCAGTTCTTCGTTGCGCACTATATTCTTCCGTTTATCAATTCCGAAGCGGTTGAAAGTTTCAAACTCGGTCTTGCCGACAGAGGTCACGATATGTCGCCGATGATGGCATATATCAAAAACCTCGGCAATGAAGCCTGGTTCAAGAAAATACCCTACGGCAGAAACTATTTTGCAAGCATAAGAGTTATTTCATATTCTGCAGGCGCACTTGTGCTTTCGCTTGCAACACTTATTGCCAAGCGCGATGCCGTAACCTCTCTCATTTCGTTTGCAATCAACGCCATCTGTGCCGTTTCAATCACTCTTGCGGACGTGGTTATGGTTATTGATTCCGACAGAGGATTTTTTGCAGGCATAAAAAACGTGCCTGAATTTCTTCAGGGCGGCAACTGGTCGCTCTGGGAATATCTTACGGGCTTTTTCCTCGGCTTCGGCATAATGCTTCTGCTTGTCTGTTTGCCGAAGAAGATAACGGGCGGCGAAGGCGATTTCGATTATGCTCTGCCCTGCAAAAACAAAAGGCTCTATGCCGCATACAGCATTATTTTCACCCTTTTCTTCACCTTTGTTTTAACTCTCGCAAGACCTGCAGGTATGAGAATCGCAGAGATTTTTGAACTCAAGGGCTGGGGCGATGAAGATACGTTTACCTATGTTTTTATTGCAATAATCTGCGTTATCGGAATTATTCCCTGCATTATTGTTGCCCATAAGAATATCGTCAAGAAGAATCTGCCGAATCTTTATGACAGAAGAACAGAGGACGTCTGCCTGAATTTTGCGCCCGTATACTTCGGCTTAACTGCGCTTCTCTATTTTGTTTTCAGCGATTCGGGTATCTTCTACTGCATACCTTTTGCAGAAATAAACAGCCCCGCATCATTGTTTGAAATGATACGGAGCGGCAGAATTCTTATTGTTACCATTATGCTTGTAAGCTTTGCGCTGGTTAATATAATCTATTTTGCAGTGCTTAAAAAGTGCGTCAAGAAAAAATGATTTTACGGATATCATCGGCATTATCGGCAAGATAGGTTGAGCCTGCTTTTTCAAGCTCTTCTCTGCTGCCGTAGCCGAAGGTAACCCCGATGCTTTCAACCCCTGCACCGTTTGCGCCGTCAATGTCAAAATATCTGTCGCCGACCATAAGTGCGCGTGTTTTGTCAACGCCGAAGCGGTTAACCGCTTTTTCAACGAGTACGGTTTTGCCCTCGGGCGCTTTGTCGCTTTCGGGTGCGGCTATGAAATCAATCAGGGGTGAAATGTTCAGATAATCAATTAATCTCATAACGAATTTTTCGGGCTTTGAGCTTGCGATTGCAACCTTGATGCCCGAATTTTTTATCTGTTTAATCAAATCTTCGATTCCGTCGTAAACTCTGAGCCTGAAAATTCCGCTTTCGCTGTATCTTTCGCGGTATTTTTCAACAGCCACAGCCGCCTGCTCATCATTCATTCCGAGTTCTCTTCTGAAAGATTCAAAAATAGGCGGACCGATGAAAGTACGCAGTCTGTCAAAGGGCAGGGGAGAAAAGCCCATTTCTTCTATCGCATATTCAACAGAGCTGAATATTCCTTCTCCCGTGTCGGCTATCGTGCCGTCAAAATCAAAGAAAACGGCATCGTATTTATAATTCATTTTTTCACTCTCCAATGCACAAAGTATATCATATATATTTTACCCGTTCAATGATTATTTTTCATTTACATTTTAAAAATTATATGTTATACTTAACTTTATTATAGGTAATTTTATCCGAAAGGACTGAAAAATAAATGGATTATAAATTTGCAAAGGGTGTGGCATCTCTCAAACCCTCGATTATCAGAGAGATTCTCAAAAGCTCGGGCGATACAATTCCCCTTGCCGCAGGCAACCCTGCACCCGATGCGTTTCCCGTTGACGATATCAAAAAAATCGTTAACGATATTTTTGAAAAAGACCCGATTCTCGCTCTTCAGTACGGTGTCAGCGAAGGATATACTCCTCTTATTGAAAAGCTTACCGATCTTGCCAAAAGCCGCTACGGAGTGGGCAGTGAAAAAGACGGCCTGATTGTTGTAAGCGGTGCGCAGCAGGTTATGAGTCTTATGAGCCAGTGCTTCATCAATTACGGCGACTGCGTTATCTGCGAAGAGCCGTCGTTCATCGGCTCGCTCAACTGTTTCAGAAGCTACGGTGCAAAGCTCAGCGGCGTGCCGACGGACAGCGACGGTATCAACATCGAAGCTCTTGAAGAAAAGCTTAAAACAGAAGAAAACGTAAAGTTTATTTATACAATTCCCAATTTTCAGAATCCTGCAGGCGTAACAATGTCGCTCGAAAAGAGAAAAGCAGTTTATGAGCTTGCAAAGAAATACGGAGTTCTTATTCTTGAGGATAACCCCTACGGCGACCTTCGTGTTTCGGGCGAAAACGTGCCTGCAATCAAGAGCCTTGATGAGGACGGCATCGTTGTTTATGCAGGTTCATTCTCAAAGATTGTTGCTCCCGGTATCCGTGTAGGCTTCGCTCTCGCACCCAAAGAGATTACCGCAAAACTCACCGTTGCCAAGCAGACTCAGGACGTTCATACTCCGCTTATGTCACAGCTTGTTGTTTATAAGTGGCTTTCCGAATACGATTTTGAAAGCCATATCGAGAAAATTAGAGAGATATATAAGCGCAAGCTTAATCTTCTTTGTGACTGCGTTGACAAAGAACTTTCTGATTTCCTTACTTATCACAGACCCGAAGGCGGACTTTTCGTCTGGGCAAAGCTTAACGACGGCATCGATATGCTTGATTTCTGCCGTAAGGCAAGTGCGGCAGGTGTTTCTGTTGTTCCCGGCAACGCATTTATGGTTGACGGCGATAAGGAATGCAGCTATATCCGAATGAATTTCTCAACTCCCTCCGATGAAGCTATCGTCAAGGGCGTGAAAATTCTCGGTGAAGTTGCAAGATCACTCTGAGAAAGGAAAATAAAGCTATGGAAAATACAACTCCCGAGCGCAAGCCGACGGTGCTGAGTATGATTCAGCCCACTTCTGTTCCCACGCTGGGCAACTATCTCGGTGCGCTCAAAAACTGGAAAGCAATGAGCGAAGATTACAACTGCCTTTATGCGGTTGCAGATCTTCACGCTCTTACCATTCACCCCGAGCCTGCAAAGCTCCGCCAGCAGATTCTCGAAATGTATGCGATTATGCTTGCGATCGGTCTTGACCCTGAAAAGAATATTGTTTTTCTTCAGAGTCAGGTTACTGCACACGCCGAGCTTGCATGGATTCTTGATTGCTATACTCAGTTTGGCGAGGCTTCAAGAATGACTCAGTTCAAAGAAAAATCGCAGAAACACGCCGATAACGTTAACGTCGGTCTGTTTGCGTACCCCGTGCTTATGGCGGCGGATATTCTTCTTTATCAGGCAAATTTTGTTCCCATCGGTGCTGATCAGAAACAGCATCTTGAACTCGCAAGAGATATTGCAACCCGTTTCAACAGCCTGAGAGGTAATACCTTTGCTCTGCCCGAGCCGTTTATCGGCAAGGTCGGTGCCAGAGTTATGAGCCTTCAGGACCCCACTCAGAAGATGTCGAAGAGTGACCCCAATCCCAAGGCTTCCGTTTCGCTTCTCGATACTCCCGAGGCAATTCTCAAGAAGTTCAAATCTGCCGTTACGGACAGCGAAGCCTGCGTCAGATATGCAGACGGTAAAGACGGTATCAATAACCTTATGGCAATCTATTCCTGCTGTACGGGTCTTGATTATGCCGCTATCGAAAAGGAATTCGAGGGCAAGGGCTACGGCGATTTCAAAGTTAAGGTTGCCGAGGCTGTTATTGAAGAACTTCGCTCCGTGCAGGATGAATACAAACGCCTCATTGCCGATAAGCAGTATCTTCTCGACACCGCAAACGCAGGTGCAGAAAAAGCGGCACGCATTGCCAACCGTACTCTCACCAAAGCAAAGAAAAAAGTCGGACTTTTGCTCGGATAAAAGGCAAATTTCACCGAATTTTTGTTAAATACGCCAAATTTGCATAAATATCCAAAAGACACTTGATTTTTTGAATATTCGATGTATAATTAATGCATAAACATTTATAAAAGAACGGAGAATTACAATGAAAGAAATTAAAAAAGTTGTTCTTGCCTACTCAGGCGGTCTTGATACATCAATCATCATCCCTTGGCTTAAGGAAAACTACAACAACTGCGAAGTTATCGCTGTTTCAGGTGACGTAGGTCAGGGTACAGAGCTTGACGGTCTTGAAGAAAAGGCAATCAAAACAGGCGCTTCAAAGCTTTATATTGAAAACCTTCAGGATGAATTCGTAAGCGACTATATTTTCCCCACCCTCAAGGCAGGCGCAGTTTACGAGAAGGAATCCCTTCTCGGCACATCATTCGCACGCCCCATCATTGCAAAGAGAATCGTTGAAATTGCAAAGGCTGAAGGCGCAGATGCAATTTGTCACGGCTGCACCGGTAAGGGTAACGACCAGGTAAGATTTGAGCTTACAATCAAGGCTTTTGCTCCCGAAATGCAGATTATCGCTCCCTGGAGAATCTGGGATATCAAGTCACGTGAAGAAGAAATTGAGTATGCAGAGGCACACAACATTCCTCTTAAGATAAACCGTGAAACTAACTATTCAAAGGATAAGAACCTCTGGCATCTTTCACACGAAGGTCTTGACCTTGAAGACCCCGCAAACGAGCCTCAGTATAACAAGCCCGGCTTCCTCGAGATGGGCGTTTCACCCGAAATGGCTCCCGATGAACCCACATATATCACAATCCACTTTGAAAAGGGCGTTCCCACTGCAGTTAACGGCAAGGAAATGGGCGGCGTAGAGCTTATCAAATACCTTAACGAAGTTGGCGGCAAGAACGGCATCGGTCTCAATGACATCGTTGAAAACCGTCTTGTAGGTATGAAGTCGAGAGGCGTTTACGAGAATCCCGCAGGTTCAATCCTCTTCAAGGCACACGATGTTCTTGAAACAATCACTCTTGACAGAGATACTCAGCACTATAAAGAAATCGTTGCTCATAAGTTTGCAGAGCTTGTATACTTCGGTCAGTGGTTTACTCCTCTTCGCGAAGCTCTTTCAGCTTTTGTTGATAAGACTCAGGAAACAGTTACAGGCGACGTTAAGCTTAAGCTTTACAAGGGCAATATGATTAACGCAGGCGTAACTTCACCCTATACTCTTTACAGCGAAGATTTTGCAACGTTTGATGCAGACGAAGTTTATGACCAGAAGGATTCGGCAGGCTTCATCAACCTCTTCGGTCTTCCCATCAAGGTTAAGGCTATTCTCGAAGCAGAGAGAAACGCTGACAAATAATATTCGTATAATTGCGTAACAGATTATTAAAAACAAAATATAAGAGCCGTCTTATGGCGGCTCTTTTTCCCGTATAAGGAGTTAATATTATGAAACTTTGGGCAGGCCGTTTCTCAAAGGAAGCGGATAAAAAAACAAACGATTTCAATTCATCAATAGCAACCGATTCAAGAATGTATTATTGGGATATCGAGGGCAGTATTGCGCACGCAACAATGCTTGCGGCCAAAGGCATCATCTCTCAGGATGACGGCGCGCTTATCTGCAGTGAGCTTGCAAAAATCAGGCAGGAAATCTCAAACGGCGAGCTTCTTATCGACCCCAATGCAGAAGATATACATACTTTCATTGAGCAGACTCTTACAGAGCGCATCGGCTCGGCAGGCAAGCGCCTTCATACGGGCAGAAGCCGTAACGACCAGGTTGCTCTTGACGTAAGACTTTTCCTTCGCGAGCAATGCGGAGAAACACTCGTGCTTGTCAAGAAGCTTATTGAAGCTCTTGAAAATAAAGGCGATGAATATGCCGATGCGATTATGCCCGGCTACACCCATCTTCAGCGCGCACAGCCCATAACCTTCAAGGCTCACCTTACCGCATACACGGAGATGCTTACCCGTGACCTCGGCAGAATCGAAGATGCCAGGAAACGAATGAATTCTTCGCCCCTCGGCAGCGGTGCGCTCGCAGGCACAACCTATCCCATCGACAGAGCAATGACCGCCGAATTTCTCGGTTTTGATTCATACACAAAGAGCACTCTTGACGGCGTTGCAGACAGAGATTTCTGCATTGAGCTTGCAAGCGCGCTTTCAATATGTATGGTTCATCTTTCAAGGCTTTGCGAAGAAATCATTCTCTGGTGTTCATGGGAATTCAAATTCGTTGAGCTTGACGACGCTTTCTCAACCGGCTCAAGCATTATGCCCCAGAAGAAAAATCCCGATATTGCAGAGCTTGTAAGGGGCAAAAGCGGCAGAGTAATCGGCGACCTTGTAACGCTTCTTACCGTTATGAAGGGTCTTCCTCTTGCATATAACAAAGATATGCAGGAAGATAAAGATGCGATTTTCGATGCGTTTGATACCGTCAAAATCTGCCTCGATACTCTTGTGCCGATGATTGCAACAATGAAAGCAATCCCCGAAAATATGAGAAAAGCGGCGGCAGGCGGCTTCATCAATGCAACAGACTGCGCCGACTACCTCGTTTCAAAGGGTCTGCCTTTCAGAGATGCCTATAAGGCAACGGGCGAGCTTGTTGCCCTCTGCATAAGAGAAAACAAAACCCTTGAAACTCTCACCCTTGAAGAATATCAGGGCGTGTGCGACCTCTTCGATGACGGTGTATATGAAGCTATCAAGCTTGAAAACTGCGTAAGACGCAGAGGTATGTAAAAGGCAAGAAAAATCCCCGTTGGTTTAACCAACGGGGTTAATTTTATTTCTCAACGTAATCGTGGAATACAACTTTAACGGTTTCTTCGGGAAGCTCAAATACGCATTTTTCAACGGTATCGCCCTTGCCAACGCCCTTGAGAGGAGCCTGGAAAAGGGTGTTTTTAACAACCTTGCCGTCTTTATCATAAGCTGTGTAACCGATTCTCATCCACTCTTCGCCGAAGCTCTTGCCCATAATTTCGATTGTTGCAAGGCCTGATACTTCGTCAACAAGCATCGAATCATATTCCATTTTTATATCTGTGATTTTAGCAACACAGTCGTTATAAACATAGTAGCTGCTCATAACGAATTCAATATTATTAACGGTTTCAAGATAAATGGGTTTATCATCTTTGTCGGTTTCGGCATTTACGGGAGGAGCAACCGTTTCGCCGTAAGGATTAACGTAGGAAAAGTTTTCAACTGCGGTTGTTGCAGGCTCTTTGGGTACGTTTGAGCAACCTGCAAAGCAGAGTGCAACTAAAACTAAAACGAGAAGAATTCTGATGGTTGATTTCATAAAAACCAATTCCTTTCTTTGAGGATATTACTATAATATCATATGTTTTTTGATTTTTCAACAGTATTGATAATTTCCTTAACGGTCTGCGCAATTCTTTCAGCTGTTTTCGGGCCTAGAGAGTTGGTTTCTTCATAGTGACGGCGCCCGTGGATATCGTGTCCGTTTTCAAAATACGGCGTTTCATCGTGAAGAATAAAATCGTTGGGCGGCAATACGTAGCCGAGTTCATCGTTTGCAAGGCCGATAATCATAACGTCGTCGCCGACGATTTCTTTGAGCGGAGTGGGGTTGATTTCAGCTCCGCAGCCCGTTGCGGATTCCTCTGCGCTGAGATAACCGCCGTAAACAAGCTCAGGGAAAATCTCGCAGGGAAGAAGCAGAATCTTAAGGCTGTCAATTTCAATATAGCTGATTTCGGATTTCATAACCGAACCTGAGCCGTCAGGCATTCTGTATTCATCGGCTTCAAGAATTCCTGCCTTTGCGGCAAGCATAAGAATGGTGTTTTCGGCTTTGAAATACACTTCCTGCCTCAAAGTGCCAATTTGGGGCTTAAGCTCCGTTTCCTCATTGATTGAGAGAGCGTATTCCGCAAGTTTTACACCTATATTTGCAGTGGATTCGGCAAAGTCGCTTCCGTTATCGCGGATTTCTTTTTCGTTCGGAATATCCATACTTATCATTCCTCCTATTGCGCCTACGCAATAGAGGGTCTGTGCGCCTGTTTCTTCCTTGATTTTTTCGCGCATATAGTGAGGAAAATCAGCGCTGATGCGTTCGTTACAGCCCTGAAGCGATTCGGAATGAGAAGCAAAGTTTATGATGTACGTCTGCGTTGAGCCGTCATCAGGCTCAAATCTTAAGCGGGTGAGAGTTTTTGAATAAACAATCGGCGTTCTGATATCTTCCTGCATATCGGGAACTTCGGTTTTGCCGAGCCAGAGTCTGCCGAGTTTTCGGTTTGCGTAAGCATCCTTAACAGCCTTTACGGTCTGCGAGAATACAAGCTCCATATATTTTGGGTCTTTTCCGCTTAAGGGGAGAGGACCCCATATTCCCATTGTGTCAATGCCTGCGTGCGAATGGGTGCTGACAATATTTATGCTTCTGCAGCCCGTAAGCATTGCAAAATCGTGAAGCCTTGCGCGAAGGCGGTTTACGTCTTTGTTGAGCATTCCGACGTTATCAATCGAAACAAGAACCATTCCGCCCTTGCCCGAAATATCGTCAATCCATACTGCGTGGGTATGGGGAGCGTCAAGCACGCCCTTTGCAGGCTTGTTTTCGCCGTAGCCTGCAATATAATATTTCTTTTTGTCAACGTCATTCGGGAGAATTGATTCCTTTGAAAATCCGAGCAGGAAGCGGTTGCCCTTGGCTTTCGGCGGAGCAACAAAGCCTGCCTTTTTGATCGGACTTGCCTTTTTCTTTTTTGTGATATGCTTTGATTGAGTGCGAAGAGTAAAGTCGACTGCTTTGTAAACTGCGGTCATCGGTTTCATTTTCATCATTCTTTCCAATCAAATTTTGTGAGTTTTCCTTTAAGCAAAAGCTCGGGAAAATCCCATTGTCTGAGCACTTCATAAACGCCGATAGCGGCGGAATTCGAAAGATTGAGGCTTCTTGCGGCGCTGTTGTTTATCATCGGCAAACGCACACACTTTTCCTGATTTTCGAGAAGCAATTCTTCGGGAAGCCCTGCCGTTTCCTTGCCGAAAACAAGATAGGTATTATCAGGATATTCAACCTCTGAATAGATTTTTGTTGCTTTTGTGGAAAAATAAAAGAAGTTTCCGTCTTTATTCTTTTCAAAAAAATCATCAAGATTATCGTAATATGTAATATCAAGCAGATGCCAATAATCAAGCCCTGCTCTTTTCAGCTTTGCATCGTCAACACGAAAGCCCATCGGCTCAACAAGATGAAGCCTTGCACCCGTTGCAGCGCAGGTGCGTGCGATATTGCCTGTGTTCTGCGGAATCTGAGGCTCAACAAGAACCACGTTTAAAACTGACATTTAATAACTTCCTTAAAAAATATTGACATTGTTTTATTCCGTTCAAACGGACAAAATATTAACAATAAACTGATTGGAGGGAAAACAATGTTCACGTCATCAAAAAATATGAACCTTATAACAGGTATGGGAATCGGTCTTGCAGTAGGTACTGCGGCGGCTGTTGCAGGCACAAAAATGATGACCAAGAGCGGCAGAAAAGCTTGCCGTAAAACCGCAAACCGATGCATGAAAAGCATTGAAGGTATGATGGACAGTATGTCGGCAATGATGATGAAATAATCAGCTGTTATAATCGCTCATTGCTTTGTCCGTGTTACCGTCTATCATCAGCTCAACCGCAGAGCAGGCATTCTCTGCTGCCTGACGGAGCTGAGGAATTTCATCTTTTTTAAAGTTTGAAAGCACCCAGTCTGCAAGTTCATAGTCAGGATGAGGCTTTTCGCCTACGCCGAGCTTGACTCTGGGGAAATTATCGGAATTAAGATGATATATTATGCTTTTTATTCCGTTGTGACCGCCTGCGCTGCCCTTGCGCCTTATTCTCAGCTTGCCGCAGGGGAGCGAAATATCATCAAAAACAACAATGATTTTTTCGGGCGGAATTTTATAGAATGAAGCCGCCTGCCTGACCGCCTCACCGCTGTTGTTCATAAAAGTCTGAGGCTTCATAAGCAGGCATCTGTGGCCGCCGATTTCAACCGAGGCGGTCACAGACTTGAACTGAATTTTACTTATTTTCAAACTGTATTTATCCGCAAGCAAATCAGCGAACAAAAAGCCTGCATTGTGGCGCGTAAGTTCGTATTGCTTGCCGGGGTTGCCGAGACCCACTATAAGGTATTCGGGCGCACCCGAGGGAGATTTGTATTTGTTAAAAAAGCCCATTTAATGCCTTCCTTATTATGCGAAATCAAGAGTTGCTGTTTTGGTTTCTTCAACGCTTTCGCTGCCGTCATCAAGCTCGGTGGGTTCTTTGGTATAAATAACTTTTATTTCAAATTCCTTAACGAGCTGTTCAGCTTCAGCGGTTGTGAGGTCGCCGTTTTCGCACAAAACGTTGAAAACGGTTTCGCCTGCCATATTTGAGCCGACAGTAGGCTCTCCTGCGGATGCGGTTGAAATATAAACTCCGTTTTTGCCGTTATCCTTAACTTCAAAGCCGCAGATTCTGATTGTTTCATCGGTTCCGTTATGAATGGAAACTGTCTGGCTGTAGAGAAGCCATTCTTCGGGGCATTCATAGAATTCTTTCGCTTCTTTTTCGCTCATTCCGAAGTCTTTTGTAAGGTTTTCGGTGTATCTTTCGGGGTGCTGAGCGAAACGTTCAAGCAAAACGCTGTCTTCAATAAAGCTGTCGGCATCTGTTCTTACGGTTATAACGCTTGCTTCGCCTTTATCCGAGCAGGCTGCAAGTGAAAGTAAGGTAATAACAGCAATGATAACAGCAAATAATTTCTTGAAGTTTTTCATAATTTATACCTCCGTATAACTATATACAGCCATTATGACAGATTTAAAAGAAAAAAACAATAGATATATAAAAGAATAATAAATTATTTACACCTTATTAAAAAAGTCCCCATCATCAGATGGAGACTTTCTTTTATCTTATATCGAAAACAAATGAACCGTCAACGTAGTTGCAGATATATTCGTTGCCTGCGGTGAGCTTGCCTTCAAGCATTTCTTCCGAGAGCTTATCTTCAATTTTCTGCTGAATCGCTCTTCTCAGCGGTCTTGCACCGTAAACGGGATCAAACCCTGCTTCGCCTATTGCAGAAACGGATTCCTCTGAAAACTCAATGCCGATATCAAGCTCTTTCACTCTTCTTGAAAGAGAGAAGAGCATTCTTTTCGCAATTTCGTTGATATCGTCTTTGTTAAGCTGACGGAAAACGATGATATCGTCAACACGGTTTATGAATTCGGGTCTGAAAACGTTTTTCAGCTCGCCCATAACCGCTTCGCGGATACGTTTTTCACTCATTGTTTCCGCATCGGCAGGAGCAAATCCGAGCGTACCCTGACCGCTTTGAGCAATGAGTTTTGCGCCAACGTTGGACGTCATTATGATAATGCAGTTTTTGAAATCAACCTTTCTGCCCTGGGAATCAGTAAGAATTCCGTCTTCGAGAATCTGCAGAAGCATATTGAAAACGTCGGGATGAGCCTTTTCTATTTCATCAAAAAGCACAACCGAATAGGGTTTGCGGCGAACTTTTTCCGTAAGCTGACCACCTTCGTCGTAGCCCACGTATCCGGGAGGCGAGCCGACAAGCCTTGAAACGGTGTGTTTTTCCATATATTCGCTCATATCAAGCCTTATCATGGCGTTTTCATCGCCGAATACGCTTTCGGCAAGCGTTTTGCAAAGCTCGGTTTTGCCAACGCCCGTAGGACCGAGGAAAATGAACGAGCCCGTCGGTCTTTTCGGGTCTTTCAGCCCTGCTCTGCCTCTTCTTATGGCTTTTGCAACCGCTGTTACCGCTTCATCCTGACCGACTATTCTTGCGTGGAGTTCATCTTCCATGCGAAGAAGACGTTCGCTTTCTTCCTGAGTAAGCTGAACAACGGGAATTCCCGTCCATTGAGAAACTATCGCGGCGATTTCCTGAGCCGAAACCTCACCGGCTGAACGGCTGCTTTTCTCCTGCCAGAGTTTGCGCTCGTTATCGAGTTCTGCGGCAAGCTTGTTTTTTTCATCCCTGATTGAGGCTGCCTGCTCAAAATCCTGAGAATTCACAGCGGCATCCATTTCTTCGCCGAGAGCCTTGATTCTGTTTTCGAGTTCTTTCAGATCGGGCGGTGCCGTGTACGCCTTGAGCCTGATGTGTGACGCCGCTTCGTCAACAAGGTCAATGGCTTTATCGGGCAGATATCTGTCGCCGATATATCTTGACGACATTTTTACCGCGGCGATAATTGCTTCATCGGTTATTCTGACTTTATGGTGAGCTTCGTATTTATCGCGAAGACCTTTGAGAATTTCGATTGCCTCCGATTCGGAAGGCTCTCCGACCGTTACGGGCTGAAATCTTCTTTCAAGCGCAGCGTCTTTTTCAATA
>JAZSBC010000007.1:0-8626 GCA_045602245.1 Acutalibacteraceae bacterium
GGCAGAATGAATTGCCATCAGGTTTTCGGAATATGGAACGGTGACGTTACCCTTGACGACGGCACGAAACTCGAAATAAAGGATTTGTATTCATTCTGTGAATACGTTGAAAACAGATGGTAAAAAAAGAGGCTGTTAAAACAGCCTCTTTTTGCTTTTATCAATACCAAAGGAATCCGAACAGGAATATCATAATAATCCACTGAATAAGCGAATATGAAACGCTGACCGTAAATGAAGTTTCGAATTCGCCGTAGGTTACGGTAACGGTATGTGTGCCTGTTCTGTCAAAATATGTGGGAGAAACTTCGTAACCGCTTGTAACGGTATCGCTTGAGCCGTCGGTATAATTAACAATAAGCTCAAGACCTGTTGTGTCAAGGTTTTGTTTGTAGTTATAGCTTGTTTTATCGGGAGGAGTGAGAACGGAAATTGATTTTACCGTCTTTTCAACTTCGTCACCGTTAAGCTTGAAATCAATCGAATTATCTACGGCATAGGTGTGTGCCGCAGAGTTTTCATCAACAAAAAGAGTGATGTTTGTGCATCCCTGAAAAGCGCCTCTGTTTATTGTGGTTACGGTTGAAGGTACGCTCAGGCTTTCAAGAGCTGTGCAGCCGTAAAAAGCACCGATTCCGATTGTTTTAACGCTTGCGGGAATTGTTACGCTCTTAAGGCTTGTGCAGTTTTCGAAAGCCTTTGTGCCGATTTCTTCAACTCCGTTTGCGATAACAGCATTTTCAATGCCCGACATATAAAATGCGCTTTCGAAAGTATCAACGTTCGCAGGAATTGTTATGCTTTTAAGCGCTGTGCATCTGCCGAATGACTGAGAACCCAGAACGGTAACGCTTGAAGGAATAACGATATCCGAAAGCTTTTTGCAGTTATAGAACGCAAAATTATCAAGCTTTTCAACGCCTGAGGGAAGAGTGATTTTGGTAAGATATGCATTGTCGCCGAACGCGTAGTCGGCAATTATTTTTGTTCCCGATGCAACGGAATAAGTTGTATTCGTTTTTGCGCCCGGATACTGAATGAGCGAATATTTTGACTCATACTGCCCGTAAAGCACGCCGCCGATGCTTTTATATGCTGTGTTTGAGCTTGCAACGTTATATGAAGCAACGGATTTGCAGCCGATAAATGCATTTTTGCCGATTGAGGTTGTGGCTGACGGAATGCTGACTTCAGCAAGTGATTCGCATATGCCGAAGGCTTCTTTGCCGATTGAAGTTACGGTTGACGGAATTTCGATTGACGGAAGATTTCTGCAGCCGTAAAACATACGCTCGGGAATTGTTTTGAGTGCCGAAGGCAAAGTAATGCTTTCAAGAGAATAGCAGTTTATGAAAGCTGCCGAATCAATCGTAACGCTGCTTCCTGCAAAGCTGACTTTCTTAAGTGCATCGCAGCCGTCGAACACGTTGTTGCCAACGTCAACTATGCTTGAAGGAATGTTGACCTCAGTTATTTTTACGCAGCCTTTGAAAGCGTTGTTGCCGATATGGGTAACGGCGATTCCGTTATAGACCGACGGAATATCAATAACTCCGTTTGCGGTTGTTTTGCATTTGGTAACAACGGCGAAATCACCGTATTCCGTGATTGTAAGATTGCTTTCGCCTGCAGCAAATGCAGGAACCATAAAGCAAAGGAACGCCATTGAAAATGCAAGAAAAAGACTTGTTATTTTTGCGATTTTTTTCATAATAAGTCCCCCTGTTAAACAAAATATCGCATTATGATTATATAATATTTTTAAACAGAAATCAATATTGTTTGTTCAATATTTAAATTTATTTTTGATTTTGTTGACAAATATGTGTAAAACATCTAAAATTATCCAAAAGGAGATTATTGATTATGATTGATGAAAAAGGCAATTTTTATAAGCCCGAAAGAGGCTCTTCTCATATGCCGGATCATATAATGCTGGCTTTCTGCGGCGATGCAAAATCGCAGATGGCGCTTATCTGGCGAACCTGCACCGAGGTTGACTGCGGTTATATTCTTTATCGCAAAGAAACCGAAGCCGAATGGAAAAAGCAGGCGGCAAAACATGAAACAAAAGAAACCGATATTGATATCAGCAACTATTGGTCCGTAAGGCTCAGCGGTCTCGATGCGGGGACAAGATATGTTTATAACGTCGGCTCCGACGATAAACGAAGTGAAAATTTCACATTTGAAACAGAACCCGATAATCTCGATAAATTCAGCTTTATCGTTATTACCGACCACCAGAAAGGTGACCCTTGCCATCTGCCTGATTACAGTATGGTAGGCGATATGCTCAGAAATGCGCTGAAAAAACACCCCGAGTGTAAATTTATTTTTACCGCAGGCGATAACTGCGATAACGGGCAGAATGAGCTTCAGTGGAACGGTATGTTTGAAGGTCTTAAGGGTATAATCGAGAGCAGACCCTATATGATGTGTACGGGTAACCACGATAACAGAGGTTACATTACATATTTCCCTGAGCCGACGGGTAAATTTTACCTTGAACACGCCGATTTCTTTGATTTTCAGTTTGGCGCGGCTTATCCTGAAAACGGTCCTGAGGGTTACACGGGCGAAAATTATTCGTTTGACTACGGCAACACCCATTTTCTCGTTCTCGGAATCAATGCTCCGGACGTTGTTGAGGACTGGGCTTATGAGGATTTGCAAAAGAGCAATAAAACGTGGAAGCTCGGCGCATATCATTTCCCCATTTATCCCGTTATGCCCGAAGGTCAGAATAACGACGGCTATCCGTGGCTGAGAAAACCCATTGAAGAGGGAAGGCTCGATATTCTTTTTGAAGGTCACGAGCATTCGTTTGCACGAACTTTCCCGACGAAGGGTGACGAGCATTTCGATAAGCCTTCCGAAGGTACCGTACATTATATTGTCGGCAACGGCGGAGGCAATATATATCATTCAAATGCGCCCAAGGTATGGCACAGCGCATTCTATCCTCAGGAAATCAGATTGGGTTCATACACCCTTGTCGAGATTGACGGCGACGTGCTTACCGCAACCGCTTACCTTGCAGACGGCAGGATAATCGACGTTTTCACTATTGATAAATCAAAAGACCTTATCACTCCGTATGCACTTGCGCCGACCTATGACTGGACCAAAATGGCGTTCAAAGGTCAGATGCTCGAGCTTATCGCAAGGGAGCTTTATGCTCAGGAAAAAGACGGCGTATGGTATGCACCGTTCGGAGTTGTGATTCAGTTTATCGGCGGTAAGGTTATAAAAGAAAAGGATACGCTTTACGTTGAAGCTTACGGTCACAGAGCGTTGTTTACCGTCGGCAGTAAGCTTGTGAAAACTGATCTCGGTACTGTTGAGATGAAGAACGAGCCGTATTTTCACAGAAATCAGCTTTACGTTCCCGTTGATGACAGCGCAAAGATGTTTGAAATGGAATGGTATCACGCAAAACGAAATAATTTTATAAATTGGAACACTGCAAGCGAGGATAAACCTCTTTGCAAACACCCCGAAGGAGAATAAATATGCTTTATAAGAAAAACGTTGCGCCGACCCTCACCGACGAGCTTTTCAAAAATCCCACAAGCGAATACAGAGGAACACCTTTCTGGGCGTGGAACAGCGACCTCAAAGCGGATGAACTCTGCCGCCAGATAGATATTTTCAAAGAAATGGGTCTCGGCGGTTTCCATATGCACGTTCGTACAGGTATGTCAACAAACTACCTTTCGGATGATTTTATGTCGCTTATTAAATGCTGCTGCGAAAAGGCAGATAAAGAGCATATGCTCGCCTGGCTTTATGATGAAGACAGATGGCCTTCGGGTGCGGCAGGCGGTCTTGTTACAAAAGATGAGGAATACAGGGCACGCTGCCTGCTTATGACAACCGAACCCTGCAACGACGAAGAAGCGGATTCTTCCTATGTTGATTCAAGGGCGGAGGGCAGCAGGAACGGTAAAGGTTGGCTGATCGCCTGCTATGACGTTGTTCTTGATGAAAACGGCTTCCTTGCCGACTACAGACAAATCAACGAAAAAGATGATGCAAAGGGTACCAAATGGTATGCTTATATCAAAATCCATACCCCTTCACCCTGGTATAATAATCAGACATATCTTGATACGCTCAATCCCAAGGCGGTCAAGCGTTTTGTTGAGGTAACTCACGAAAGATACAAGGAAACAATCGGCGAGCATTTCGGCAACGTTGTGCCTGCAATTTTCACCGATGAACCGCAGTTTACCCGCAAAAAGGTTCTTGATAATTCAACCGATACGGACGATATCCTTATGCCCTGGACAGACGACTTTGCGGATACATATAATGCACAGTACGGCGAGGATATTCTTGAATCTCTCCCCGAAATTTTCTGGGAATTGCCAAACGGAAAAACGTCGCTTATCCGCTATCACTATCATGACCACGTTTCTGAAAGATTTGCTCAGGCGTTTGCAGATGTATGCGGCGGATGGTGCAGGGAAAACGGCATTGCGCTTACGGGTCATATGATGGAAGAGCCTACTCTCCACAGCCAGACAGCCGCACTCGGCGATGCAATGCGTTCATACAGAGGCTTTGATTTGCCCGGTATTGATATGCTTTGCGCAAGCTTCGAATTCACAACCGCAAAGCAGGCGCAGTCTGCGGTGCATCAGTATGGCAGAGAGGGTATGCTCTCCGAACTTTACGGCGTAACGGGCTGGGACTATGATTTCAGAGGCTATAAGCTTCACGGCGATTGGCAGGCGTGCCTCGGTGTCACAATAAGAGTGCCGCATCTTTCGTGGTATGCAATGGGCGGCGAAGCCAAGCGTGATTACCCCGCATCAATCCATTATCAGTCACCGTGGTGGAAGAAATTCTCATATCTTGAGGATCATTTTGCAAGAGTTAACGCCGCAATGACAAGGGGTAAACCCATAGTTAAGGTAGGCGTTATTCATCCCGTTGAAAGTTTCTGGCTTCATTGGGGTCCCAACGATAAAACGGCACTTGTCCGTGAGAATATGGATGAAAAATTCAGCAATCTCACTGATTGGCTTCTCAGGGGAAGTATTGATTTCAACTTTATCAGTGAATCGCTTCTGCCTTCTCTTTGTGAAAAAGCAGGCGCACCTCTCAAGGTTGGCGAAATGGAATATGATGCAATCATTGTTCCCGATTGTGAAACACTCAGGGCAACAACCCTTGAACGCCTTGAAGCATTTAAAAATGCGGGCGGCAAGCTGATTTTCCTCGGCAATGCACCCACGCTTATCGACGGTATACCCTGCAATGATGCAAAAGCACTTTATGAAAAATCGCTTGTTGTTCCTTATGACAGAGAGAAAATTCTCACCGCGCTTGACGATAACAGAACGGTTACAATCCGCCTTGCAAACGGCAGACTCTCCGATAATTTTATATATCAGCTTCGCAAAGACGGCAAGAGCAGCTGGCTTTTCATCAGCCGTTGCAGTGAGCCTTATAACAAGGATGTTGTTCACGAATCGGCACTTCTCATAAGTGTTAAGGGCGAATTTACGCCTTATATTTACGATACAATCAGCGGCGATATTTCGCCGATTGCGTGCGCATATATCAACGGCAATACGGTAATCTCAAAGGTTATGTATGACTACGACAGCCTGCTTCTCCGCCTTGATGAAGGCAAAACGGTATCAGATTCAAAGCCTGAAGAAGGCGTATGCCTTGCAGATGCATCGGTTATGCCTGCGCTTGCGCCTTATACACTCTCCGAGAAAAACGTATATCTTCTTGATATGGCGGAATTTTCGCTCGACGGCGGCGAATTTATGGCTGAGGAAGAAATTCTTCGCCTTGACAATGTATGCAGAGAAAAACTCGGCTTTGTTGAAAGGGGAGGTCACGTGGCTCAGCCCTGGGTACTTGAGCCTGAGGTTATTGAACACGCAGTGACCCTCAGATTCAGAATCAACAGCGAGATTGATTACAGCGGTGCGGAGCTTGCTCTTGAAGATGCCGAAAAAGCAAAAATCATCTTCAACGGCAATGAAATCGTAAATAATATTACGGGTTGGTATACCGATAAGGATATCAAAACCGTGCCTCTTACCGATATTCACAAGGGTGAAAACATTCTCGAAGTTACTCTGCCGTTTGGCAAGCGTACAAATACCGAATGGTGCTACCTTCTCGGTGATTTCGGTGTAAAAGTTACGGGCAGAGAAAAGGTGATTACCGCCCTTCCCGAAAAGCTCGGCTTCGGCTCAATCACAAATCAAGGTCTGCCCTTCTACGGCGGAAACGTTACTTATCATCTTGAAGCCGAGGGCGAATCAATCCGTATTCAGGCAACAAGATACAGAGGTGCTCTTATCTCCGTTGCAGTTGACGGCGAAGAAAAAGGCAAAATTGTTTATCCGCCCTATATTCTTGATATTGACGGACTTGCGGACGGTAAGCACAAGGTTGATATAACTCTTTTCGGCAACCGTTTCAACGCCTTTGGTGCCGTGCATCTGACCGATACAAAACATTCATGGCACGGCCCCGACGCATGGAGAAGCGACGAAGAATGCTGGAGCTACGAATATGTACTCCGTGATGTCGGTATCCTTGCAAGACCGATAATAAGCAACAAATAAAACAAAACCACCGAAGTTTTATACTTCGGTGGTTCTTATTTTTTCAAGATATTCTTTATCTTTTTTTGTAAGTTCTGCTTTTTCGAGCATATCGGGTCGGCGCTCAAGAGTTCGCTTAAGGCTTTGTTCCCTCTGCCATTTCTGAATGTTGGCGTGATGCCCCGAGATAAGCACGTCGGGTACCTTTTCGCCGTGCCATTCATAGGGTCTGGTATACTGCGGATATTCGAGCAGACCCGAATAGTGGCTTTCAAGAGTAAACGCATCTTCGTTTGCAAGCACTCCGGGGAGCATTCTTGAAATGCTGTCCGCAAGAATGAGCGCAGGCAGTTCGCCGCCCGTCAGAACGTAATCGCCGATTGATATTTCTTCATCAACGATTTCGTCAATAACACGCTGGTCTATGCCTTCGTAATGGCCGCAGAGAAGTGCTATGTTATCGAGTTTTGAAAGTTCTTTAACCTTTTCCTGAGTGAGTGTTGTGCCTTGCGGAGAAAGATAGATAAGGTGAGGCTTTGTGCTTGTTTCCTCACACAGCGCGGAGTAGCAATCGTATATGGGCTGAGTCTGCATTATCATACCCGTGCCGCCGCCGTAAGGCGCATCGTCAACACGGTTATGCTTATCGAGGGTATAGTCCCTGATATTGCGGCAGTTGATTTCAACGCATCCGTTGGCTCTTGCCCTGCCGATAATGCTTTCACCCAGAACGCTTTCGCACATTTCGGGGAAAAGGGTTAAAATATCAATCCTCATCGTCAAAAATACCTTTCAGCGGTCTGATAACAATACGGTTTTGTGCAACGTCCGTTTCAATAACAACATCGGGGATAGATGGGATAAGATACTCCTTGCCCCTGCTGTCCGTTATGTGCCAGACGTCGTTTGCGCCCGTCATACTTACATCCGTAAGCGTGCCGTAAACCTTCTCGGGTTCATCTGCATCGTAAACGGTGCAGCCCGTAAGCTCGGCAATGAAATATGTACCCTCGGGAAGCTTTGCATCGCTGCGCTTCATATAGAGCACTTTGCCTTTGAACTTCTGTGCTTTTTCAACAGTATCAATATCCTTAATTGTCAACAAAACAATGTTGCCGTGCGGCCTTGCAGCTTTAATCTGCACCGCACAGCTTCCATTGCTGTCAAAATATAAGGTTTTGAATTTTTTTACGAACTCGGGCGAATCGCACCACGGATTGAAGCGGATTTCTCCTCTTATACCGTGTGTGCCGACTATTTCGCCGATTTCAAGAAATTCTTTAATCAATTTCTACAACTACCCTTGTGTTCTGACGTGTCGCAGCGGCACGCATAACAGTGCGGATTGCCTTTGCGATTCTGCCCTGCTTGCCGATAACTCTGCCCATATCGTCTTCGCTTACGTGAAGATGATAAACAACAGTGCCGTCCTCTGCAGGTTCGTCAACGGAAACGGTTACCGCTGCGGGGTCATCAACAAGACCCTGAGCGATGCTGACAAGTAAATCTTTCATTGTTTAACCTCTCAGGCTTAGGGATTAAAGAACGCCTTCTTTTTTAAGAAGAGCCTTAACAGTGTCTGTGGGCTGTGCGCCGTTAGCGATCCACTGCTTTGCCTTTTCAGCGTCTACCTTAACTTCTGTGGGGTTAGCAACGGGATTGTAGGTGCCGATTTCTTCGATGAATCTGCCGTCACGGGGATATC
The DNA here is from genome assembly GCA_045602245.1 of Acutalibacteraceae bacterium. Lineage (GTDB taxonomy): Bacteria > Bacillota > Clostridia > Oscillospirales > Acutalibacteraceae > CAG-177. Next base: position 8,287 of record JAZSBC010000007.1, read on the forward strand.
TTGAATCTGCAACAACGATTCTGTAGAAGGGAGCCTTCTTTGCGCCCATACGGCGAAGTCTGATTTTTACTGCCATGATAAATTCCTCCAAAAAAATAATAAACAAATTAAATAATATATAATGTATCAGCTTTTGCTGTATTACATTCCGAACTGTGAGGGGTCAAAGCCTGCAGGCATCTGGAAACGCTGCTTTCTGCGGCGTTTTCCGCCTTTTTTGCCGCCGAGCTGTTTGAACATCTTCTGCATCTGCTTATACTGGCTGAGAAGTCTGTTAACGTCTTCAATGCTCTGACCGCAACCTGCCGCAATTCTTTTTTTGCGGGAGGGGTTGATAATA
>JAZSBC010000008.1:0-3122 GCA_045602245.1 Acutalibacteraceae bacterium
TCAAGAAGCGTTTTCAGCGAATCGGCAAGGATTTTTTCATCTTCAATTATCAGTATTTTCATCATTTTCACCTGCCCACATTATAATATCTCCGTTTGCTGAAATAAAGCTGAAAAAGAATTTGTTTACATTTCTTTTACATTGTCACTTTCGGATTTTCAGTTTTAATTCAGTTTATCGTGGTATTATTACGCCATACAAGAGAGGTGATAAAAACTTGAATCTTCGTCACGAATGGAAGCATTTAATCAATTATGGGGATATGATTGTGCTGAGGAAAAGGCTGAGTGCGGTTATAAAGGCAGATAAAAACGCTGTTGACGGCAGATATTTTATCCGAAGCCTTTATTTTGACACTCCTGCCGATACAGCATTGAGGGAAAAGATTGACGGAATAAGCCGCCGTGAAAAATTCAGAATCAGATACTATAATTTTGACACAACGGTTATTCATCTTGAAAAAAAGAGTAAGACTGCAAGACTCTGCAGCAAAAAAGGTGCGGATTTAACAAAAGAACAGGTTCAAAAAATCATTGACGGTGACATTGGATGGATGAAGGACTCCGAAGATGAACTCATCCGTGAGTTTTATCAGAAAATGACCGTTCAACAGTTGAAACCGAAAACAATTGTTGACTATTGGAGAGAACCGTTTGTTTATCCTGCGGGTAATGTGCGGATTACCCTTGATTATGAAATCAAAACGGGTCTTGCTTCAAAAGAATTTTTCAGCAAAGACTGTCCGACGGTTCCGATTCCTGATAATCCGATAATCTTAGAGGTCAAATGGGATGGGTTTCTTCCCGATTTTATCAGAAATGCCGTACAAATCGGCGACAGACGGACTTCGGCATTCTCAAAATACGCAACCTGCAGAATTTATGACTAAAAGGAGATTAATACAATGAATTTTTCAGACATTTTTAAATCAAGCTTTATTGAAAACATAGCAAGCGTAAGCATGCTCGATATGGCAATAGCAATGGCTCTTGCTTTTCTGATTGGAATTTTTATTTTCTTTGTTTACAAAAAGACGTTCAGCGGCGTTATGTATTCATCAAGCTTCGGTGTTACACTCGTTGCGCTGACAATGATTACAACTCTCGTTATTCTTGCCGTTACAAGCAACGTTGTTCTTTCGCTCGGTATGGTCGGTGCTCTTTCGATTGTCCGTTTCAGAACCGCAATCAAAGAACCGCTTGATATTGCTTTCCTTTTCTGGGCAATCGCAGTCGGCATTGTTCTTGCCGCAGGTATGATTCCTCTTGCGGTTATCGGAAGTATTGTTATCGGCGTTGTTCTTCTTGTTTTTGTCAACAGAAAATCACACTTTAACCCCTATCTTATCGTTATTAACTGCGATTCACACGCAAGCGAAGAAAACGCAAAGAATTATCTTAAAGACAAAGTCAACAAATGCACAGTAAAGAGCAAAACCGCACAGAGCGGCTCTGTTGAACTGACTCTTGAAATCCGTCTTAAAGATGACAACACCGATTTTATCAACGAACTTTCGGCAATGAACGGCATCAACAGCGCTGTTCTTGTAAGCTATAACGGCGATTATATGGGTTGAGGTGAGAAATATGTCAACCCATAAGCATATTGATAAAATCTGCTGTGTTGCCGTTGTTCTTGCTCTTGTTATAACCGCTTTATTTATGAACGGAAAGTCACTCGGAATTGTTTCCGCAGGCAAATCAATGGGTTATGAAAACCGCCTTTTTGCAACTGACAGAGTTCATACCATTGACATAGTTATGAACGATTGGGAAGGCTTCATTGAAACCTGCGAAAACGAAGAATATTCAATGTGTTCCGTTGTTATTGACGGTGAAAACTATTCCAATATCGGCATAAGAGCCAAGGGAAACACTTCATTGAGCAATGTTTCACAGATGGACAGTAACAGATACAGCTTCAAGCTTGAATTTGACCAGTATGACAACACCAAAAGCTACTACGGTCTTGATAAAATAAGCCTTAACAATATCATTCAGGATAACACCTATATGAAGGATTATCTTGTTTACAGAATGATGGGCGAATTCGGTGTTGCCGCACCGCTTTGCAGCTATGTTTATATAACCGTCAACGGTGAGGATTTCGGACTTTATCTTGCTGTTGAATCAATAGAAGAATCGTTCCTGCAAAGAAACTACGGCAACGATTACGGTGAGCTTTATAAGCCCGACAGCATGAGCTTCGGCGGCGGAAGAGGTAACGGAAAAGATTTTGATTTTTCAGAGTTTGAAAACAACGAAGAAAATGCAGAAAACAACCGCAACAATCAGATGCTGACTCCTCCCGAAGGCTTTGGCGGCAGAGGTCAAAGACCGTTTGATAACGGCGAAAATCCTTTTGAAAACGGTGAAATGCCGGACTTTTCACAGATGCCGGATATGTCACAAATCCCTGAAATGCCCAAAAACTTTGAGGACAGAGCTTTTGCCGACAGAGGCGAAAAAAACGGTATGGGCGGTAAAGGCAGCGATGACGTTAAACTCAAATATATTGATGATACGTTTGAAAGCTATTCAAATATCTTTGATAACGCCAAAACAGATATAACCGATGCCGATAAAACCCGTCTGATTGAATCGCTGAAAGCTCTTTCTAACGGTGAAAACATTGAATCTGTTGTTGATATTGAGCAGGTCATAAAGTATTTTGTTGTTCATAATTTTGTAGTCAACGGTGACAGCTACACGGGCAGTATGATTCACAACTATTATCTCTATGAAAAAGACGGAGTTATGTCCATGCTTCCGTGGGATTATAACCTTGCATTCGGAACGTTTCAGTCATCCGATGCAACAAGTGCGGTCAATTCCGCAATAGATTCTCCCGTTTCGGGCGGCGATATCAGCGACAGACCGATGATTGCATGGATATTTGAAAATGAAGAATACACAAATCTTTATCACGAATATTTCTCACAGTTCATAAGTGAATATTTCGACAGCGGTGAATTTGAAAAAGAGATTGACGCCGTAACGGAAATAATTTCACCCTATGTTGAAAAAGACCCCACGAAATTTTGCGATTATGACAGCTTCGTGCTCGGCGCATCAACCTTGAAAAAGTTCTGTATGCTCAGGGCTGAAAGCGTAAGCGGACAG
>JAZSBC010000009.1:0-2786 GCA_045602245.1 Acutalibacteraceae bacterium
TAATTAAGGACGGGTTTCACCCGTACCCATTATATTTTTTGCGGAGCAATATATAATTCGGAGCGAAGCGACCCTTAACTTTTCACTCTTCATTATTCATTATTCACTTTATTAAATCTCGTTTCTGCCTTCAAGCGCCCTGATAAGGGTGAATTCATCGGCATATTCAAGGTCCGCGCCGACGGGTACGCCGTATGCAAGCCTGCTCACGTTGACGCCGAGGGGTTTTATGAGCCTTGATATATACATTGAAGTTGCTTCGCCCTCAACGGTGGGGTTGGTTGCCATAATAATTTCTTTCACCGTATCGTCGCCGAGCCTTAAAAGAAGCTCTTTGATGCAGATATCCTCGGGGTTTATATCGTTCATCGGCGAAATGACGCCGTGAAGCACGTGATACAGCCCGTTATATTCGTGAGTGCGCTCAATGGCGATAACGTCTCTCGGGTCTTCAACAACGCAGATTGTTGATTTATCTCTTGACTGAGATGAGCAGACCGAGCAAACCTCGCCGTCGGTAAGATTACAGCAGATTTCACAGCGTTTTATTGAGCTTCTTGCGTTGAGAATTGTTTCGGTAAACTTCTGTGCATCCGCATCGCTCATTGAAAGAATGTGAAACGCAAGCCTCTGCGCACTTTTTCTGCCGACGGACGGAAGGCGTGCAAACTGTTCAATGAGTTTATCGAGTGAAGGTGTAAATCCGCTCATCAGAAAAGACCGGGGATTGAAAGGCCGCCCTTAGCTCTTTCCATACCCTGCTCCATAGCTTCGTTTGCCTTGCGGATGCTTTCGTTGAAAGCTGAAATGATAAGGTCCTGAAGCATTTCGATATCTTCGGGATCAACGATTTCAGGCTTGAGGTTAACTGCTGTAACTTCGTGAGCGCCGTTAACGGTAACTTCAACTGCGCCGCCGCCTACGCTTGAAGAAAATTCGGTTGCTTCAACTTCCTGCTGGATTGCAGTCATATTCTCCTGCATTTCCTGAATTTTTTTCATCATATTGCCGCCCTGGGGAGCGCCGGGAATTCTTGCCTTCATATTATTGTCCTCCGTTAAAGGTATTTATTTTATTTTTTAAATTTTCAAGCGGACTTGTTGCCGCCTTGGGTTTTTCGTTATTTGAAACGGCGATTTTCATCTTTTTGCCGACCACTTCATACACTGCTCTTGCAAGCTCTTTTGAATGGGTATCGGTGCAGATAAAATCAAAAAGAGTGGGGTTATCGGAATGGATAACAACTCTGCCGTTTTTGATTGTTGCGGTTGAATTTGCCATAATTCCGTAGAGCGGAATATCATAGCGCATTATTTTTTCAAGCACGTCGGGCCAGCCGTCAAAGCTGCCGTCGGGGATATCTGCTTCGGGTGCAGGCGGAAGCGGAGGTTTCTCCTCTTCGGGCTCTGCCTTTTGCTCGGGAGCCGATACGGGTTCCTCTGCTTTTACGGGAGCAGGCGCAGGCTTTTGTTCAGGCTGTGGCGCAGGGGTTGAAACAACGGGTTTTCCGCTCGAAAGAGATGCAAGCTTTTCTTCGATTGCACAGATTCTTTCTTCAAGCTCTGCAGAAACTCCTTCGCCCGATGAAGCTGACGGAGCGCACATTTTGATAACCGCCGCTTCAAGCTGAATTTTTTTGTTTGCCGCATTTTTGATATTCTTTGCAGTCTGCTCAAGAATTTCAATGCAGGAGAGTATTTTTGAAAGTTTAAGCTCAGATGCTCTTTCTTTTATCTTTAAAAGTTCATCTTTTGAGCAAACTATAAGCCCTTCGCAGTCGTTGACCGTTTTTGCAACCATAAGATTGCGGAAATGAAGAGTCAGCTCAGTGCAGAGGCTGTCAATATCGCAGGATTCGTTATGAAGCTTTGAAACAAGCTTGAGCGAGCTTGTGAAATCGCCTTTTGCAACGTATTCCGAGAACGAGAAAAGATGAATCGTGCCTGCAATGCCTGCCGCATCGCTTACTGCGGCTTCGTCAATATCCGTACCCATTGCAAAGCAGCGGTCAAGCAATGAAAGCGCATCTCTCATACCGCCGTCCGCAATTCTTGCGATAAGGCTTGCGGCGTTGGAAGTGAGATTGACGTTTTCTTTTTCGGCAACGTACATCAGCCTTGCCGTTATATCTTCGGGTGCGATGCGCTTGAAATCGAAGCGCTGGCATCTTGAAAGAATTGTTGAGGGAAGTTTATGTATTTCTGTTGTTGCGAGGATAAAAATAACGTGTGAGGGCGGCTCTTCAAGGGTTTTGAGCAGTGCGTTGAATGCACCGATTGAGAGCATATGCACCTCGTCGATAATATATACTCTGAACTTTGCGTTTGCAGGGGTGAAATTCGCCTCTTCGCGCAAATCTCTGATGTTATCAACGCCGTTGTTGCTCGCTGCGTCGATTTCGATAACGTCAAGAATCGAGCCGTTTTCTATGCCCTTGCAGATTTCACAATCGTTGCAGGGATTGCCGTCAACGGGATTGAGGCAGTTGACCGCCTTTGAAAGAATCTTTGCGCAGGTTGTTTTGCCCGTGCCTCTTGAACCCGTGAAAAGGTAAGCGTGAGAAATTCTTCCGCTCTGAAGCTGGCTTTGCAGAGTTCTTGTAACGTGGGGCTGGCCGTAAACGTCGGTGAAGCTTTTCGGCCTCCACTTTCTGTAAAGTGCCTGATGCATACAAGTTCCTCCTGAAAATAAGTATAATTTTAGCGAGATACAAAATCAGACCATACACCAGAAATTCGAACTGAATTTATGTGCGCTCTGCGCATTCCCCGTTCGGGACAGGCTGA
>JAZSBC010000010.1:0-3835 GCA_045602245.1 Acutalibacteraceae bacterium
CGTCAAAGAAGCCGAAGCTGTTGATTGCGGCAAGGTTATATTTCATTTTATCGGGGAGGACAACCTCAACGTAGGTTTTTTCAACGTCCTCTGCGGCATCGAGAAGCTCGTTTTCGTCTTTATAATAAACGCTTGCTTCCGACGTTATGCCTGCAGGCAGGAGGAGGGTTGCCATCATTTCGGGGGTATATTTTTCAACGTATTTCGGCACCTCGGGGCGTGTGCCGACAAAGGTCATTGTGCCTCTGAAAACGTCGATGAGCTGGCTTAATTCATCGAGCTTGTATTTGCGGATGAATCTGCCTGTTTTGGTTATTCTTGAATCGCCGCCGACGGTCAGGAGAGAGCCTTTGTCGGCATCGGTGACCATTGAGCGGAATTTAAAAATGCGGAATTCTTTTCCGTATTGAGTAACTCTTATCTGTCGGTAGAAAACGGGACCCTTTGAATCAATTTTGATTGCGATTGCAAGGGCAAGAAATACGGGAGAAAGAAAAGTGAGAAGCAAAAAGGAAACAACAACGTCAAAAATGCGTTTGAGCAAAAGCTGACCCTTCTTTTTGCAAAGGATATCGTAATATTCTTTTACTTCGGGTGTCTGCATTTCTCTTGGCAGATTTTCCCATTTTTTAAGAATCATAAGGTGTCTCCTTTCGCTTGAGCATAGTTTAATTAACAAAGCTTTGTTTCTTTCAATCCTCCGTCTTTCGGCTACGCCGAAATCCACCTCCTTTCAAAAGGAGGCCACTATAGCAGCGAGCTTTCTGCAGTGCTGCAGCTAACCTCTTGGGCTCCCTTTCAAGGGAGCTGGCTCATAGAGCCTGAGGGTTGCAAAAGATAAAGCTAAACATCGATGTTAATTAAACTATAACTTTTTAACAAAACCGGTTTTCGTAGGGGCGATTCACGAATCACCCGTTTCGGGCGGACAATATCCGCTCCTGCACCGAAACGGTCATTTATCCGTCATCATCAGCCAACGTGTTTTTTGACAATCTCTGCAAAGTTTTCGGCAACGTATTCAACCTCTGCGTCGGTGAGCTTTGTGTGAAGCGGCAGAGTGATTTCGTTTTTGAAATAATCAAATGCGTTGGGAAAATCGGCAATGTCAAAGCCGAGGTTTTTGTAAGCCGTCATCATCGGCAACGGCTTATAATGCACGTTGGTGGCGATTCCTCTTTCAGCCATTTCGGTAATGATGCCGTTTCGTGTTTCCTCGGTGATATGAGGAATTCTTGTTATGTAAAGATGTCCCGAGCTTGAGTGGTTTTTGCCGTAATGCTCAAGACGCATAACTCCGAGCTTATCGCAGACCTCGTCGTACTTTGCAATGATTTCTTTGCGCCTTGCCATAAGACCCGGATATCTTTCAAGCTGTTTTAAGCCTATTGCGGCGGTAACGTCGGTCATATTGCATTTGTACCACGGACCGACAATATCGTATTCCCACGCACCTGCCTTCGTTTTGGCAAGCGCATCCTTTGACTGACCGTGGAGACTGAAAAGCATATACTGCTTATAAAGCTCCTCGTCGCTGATGCCTTCAATGCTTTTCCATACAGCCGCGCCGCCCTCTGCCGTTGTGAGGTTTTTGACGGCGTGAAAAGAGAATGACGAAAAATCCGCAATCTCGCCTGCATTTTTGCCGTTACGTGTTGCACCGAGTGCGTGTGCACAGTCTGCAACAACCGCAACTCTGCCTATTGCGCTCTGAATGTTGTTTGACGGAGTGAAGATATGTTTTTCGCTTTCAACTGCGGCGTAAATTTTATCGTAATCGCAGATGATTCCTGCAAGGTCAACGGGAATAATCGCCTTTGTTCGGGGCGTTATTGCCGCTGCAAGCTTTTCGTAGTCCGCTTCAAAGGAGTCGGGACTGCTGTCAACAAAAATAACCTTTGCGCCAACGTGGATTGCAGCAGATGCGGAGGCGGTATAGGTGTAAGCAGGCACAATAACCTCGTCACCCTCGCCGATGCCGAGCACTCGCAGATTAAGTTCAAGCGCCGCCGTTGCCGAGTTAAGGCAGGCAGCCTTCTGTGTGCCGCAGAATGCGGCTATTCTGCGTTCAAATTCTTTTGTTCTCGGACCCGTTGTTATCCAGCCTGAGCGCAGAGCTTCGCAAACCTCGGCAATTTCCGCTTCGGTTATGTCGGGTGGACTGAAAGGAATGTTGTGCATTTGCTGACCTCTTTCCTGTTTAAAGGGTTTAGTTAATTTCACGTTTGTAGGTAGGCACCATTTTCTGAACAAGCTCAGCTACGCTGTCGCTGTTTTCGTAAGCGGCAAGCATAAGCTCTTCAAGCTCCTTCTGAAAAGCGTCGGTGTCAAACATAATCGGGTTGCCGATGTGAATAAGCTTGTTGGGCGTGGTCTTAAGACCCTCTTCTTCCATAAGCTTCTCTTCAAAAAGCTTTTCGCCGGGGCGTAAGCCCGTGTATTCAATAGCAATATCAACGTCGGGTTTGAGACCCGAGAGCTTGATAAGGTTGCGTGCAAGGGTATCAATTTTAACGGGTGAACCCATATCCAGAACAAAGATTTCGCCGCCGTTTGCGTATGCGCCTGCAAGCAGAACAAGAGAAACTGCTTCGGGAATCGTCATAAAGTAGCGGATAATCTCGGGGTGGGTAACCGTTACGGGGCCGCCGTTTTCAATTTGATGTTTAAAAAGGGGAACAACCGAGCCGTTGGAGCCGAGCACATTGCCGAAACGAACGGCAACAAACTCTGTTTCGGCATTGCCGACACCTTCGTAGCTGAGGTCCTTTTCTTCTTCAAGGTGGGTGAACATTCTGGGGATATCTTCACGGCGGTTTTCTTTGATTTTTCTGTCAAACGCCTGAATAACCATTTCGCAAAGGCGTTTGCTTGCGCCCATTATGTTTGTGGGATTAACCGCTTTATCCGTGCTGATAAGCACAAAGCGGCTGCAGTTGTTGACCATTGCGGCATAAGCCGTTTTGTAGGTGCCGATAACGTTGTTTTTGATTGCCTCGCAGGGACTGTCCTCCATAAGAGGAACGTGTTTATGAGCCGCTGCGTGGTAAACGATGTCGGGGTGATATTTTTTGAACACGCTGTCCAGCCTGCGCGAGTCACGGACCGAGCCGATAAGCACGTCGAGCTTCATTGAAGGATATTTTTCCTTCAGCTCCTGCTGGATTGCATAAGCATTGTTTTCATAAATGTCAAAAATAATAAGTCTTTCGGGTTTGTGAGCGGCGACCTGTCTGCAAAGCTCGCTTCCGATTGAGCCGCCGCCGCCCGTAACAAGAATTGTTTTGCCCTTGATAAGATTGAAAACTTCAGTCATATCGGCGTCAATTGTTTCTCTGCCGAGCAGATCCTCAACCGAAACGTCTTTGAGGGCGCCTGTGGTGATTCCGCTGTTGACGTACTGATAAAAATCGGGCAGAGTTTTTGTTTCGCAGCCTGTTTCTTTGCAGATGTTGACAATATCGCGGATGTTTTCTTTTGATGCGCTGGGCATTGCGATATAAATTCTGTCAATGTTATATTTTTCAACGCTGTGCATAATATCGTCTCTGCCGCCGACAATCTGAACGCCTGCAAAATAACGGAACTGCTTATCGTGATTATCGTCAATCATACAGATGACTTTATCTTTGTTGGCACGGGTTTTCTGAATGTTTTCAAGCAGCATTCTGCCTGCATCGCCTGCGCCGATAATCATAACCCTGTGAAAAGCGTGGGTATCGTTGGTGTTTGTTCCGAAAAGCTGAGGCATAGCGGAAAAAATTCTGTAAGAAAATCTTGCCGCAAGCACAAGCAGAAGCTGAAAGCTTGCACCTATCAGGTAATATGAAATGGG
>JAZSBC010000011.1:0-29069 GCA_045602245.1 Acutalibacteraceae bacterium
AGTGCTTTTAGATGAGGTTACGCTTATGCCCCGTTCCTTTGTGGAGCAGGCTCTCGCACGATGCTCGGTTGAAGGGTCAAAGTTCTGGTTTAATTGCAACCCCGAACATCCGATGCACTGGTTTCACGAGGAATGGATAAAAAAGCGCGAGGAGAAAAACTGCTTTTATCTGCATTTCACAATGAAGGATAACCCGTCGCTCACACCCTCTATTATCCGCAGATATGAGAAACTCTATTCGGGCGCATTCTATGAAAGATTCGTGCTCGGGCGATGGGTGGCGGCTCAGGGCTGCGTTTACCCGATGTTTTCGCACGAAAAGCACGTTGTCAGACCTCCCGACAGTTTTGAAAGATACTGCATTTCGTGTGACTACGGCACGGTCAACCCGTCATCCTTCGGCCTGTGGGGCAAAAAAGGAGATAAATGGTACAGAATAAGGGAATATTATTTCAACTCCCGTACCGAAGGCAGGCAGAAAACCGACAGCGAGCATTATGAAGCCTTGTGTGAGCTTGCGGAAGATCTGCCGATTGACTCCGTTGTGGTTGACCCGTCTGCGGCGAGCTTCATCGAATGCATAAAGCGTGGCGGCAGATTCAGGGTCATTCCCGCCAGAAACGATGTTATTGACGGAATTCGGCGTGTTTCGGATTGCCTTAAGGAGCAGAAAATTATGTTTTCTCCCGATTGTAAGGATGCCATAAAAGAATTCGGACTTTACAGATGGGAAGAAAACTCCGCAAAGGATTCAGTCAGAAAAGAAAATGACCATGCAATGGACGATATCCGCTATTTTGTTTCAACTGTATTGAACGGCAATGATGACGGCGGATTTTTTGCCCTTGCGGTTGAAAGGAGGATGTGATGGGAATATTCAAAAACCGAAAAATATCAAGAGTTTCCGCACCTGTAACGCAGAATACAAACAAGCACCCTTTCGGAATTCTTGACGGCTACGTGCCTCTTGCGGTGCCTCAGATGAGGCTCTATTATGCGCTCAGAGAGGCGGTGCCCGTTATTGATGCGGCGGTTTTCAAGCTTGTGCGCCTTACGGGCGGCTTCACCGTTGAATGTGACGGCGCAGCTCAGGCGGAGCTTGATGAATTCATTCAAAGCGTACCCGTCGGCGGCAACAGAGAAGGGCTTTCCGCCTTCGTTTCAAGCTATTTTGAACAGCTTCTGACCTGCGGCACTGCGCTTGGCGAAATTGTTACCGATACGGAGGGTGTGCCGAGGGCGCTTTTCAATGCACCGCTTGAAAACGTTGAGCTTAAAAGAAACGAAAACGGCTTTGATATTGATATTTTCACCCGAAACGGTGCGGAAATAACGAAAGTTCCGAGGCCTGAAATGTGCCTTCTGAGCGTGCTTAACCCCGACCCCGGCGCAATAACGGGCAACTCAATGCTCAGGGGTCTGCCGTTTGTAAGTTCGATTCTGCTCAAGATTTTCGAGAGCATCGGTGCTAACTGGGAGAGAGTGGGCAATCTGCGTTTTGCGGTAACTTATAACCCCAAAAACGATGCGATAGACAGGGCGTATGCGAAAGACAGAGCCATTCAGGTTGCAAAGGAATGGGGCGAAGCGATGCAAAGCGGCTCCGAGGTGAGAGATTTTGTTGCCGTCGGCGACGTGCAGATAAAGGTTATCGGCGCGGATAATCAGATTCTCGACAGCGAGGTGCCTGTAAGACAGATGCTTGAGCAGATTGTTGCAAAAACGGGTCTGCCTCCGTTTATGCTCGGGCTTTCGTGGTCAAGCACCGAAAGAATGTCTTCTCAGCAGGCGGACGTGCTTACGAGCGAGCTTGAGGCATACAGAAGAATTCTGACCCCCGTAATCAGAAAAATCTGCGCTGCTTTTCTTCGCAGCAAGGGCTATTCCTGCAGAACAAAGGTTGTGTGGGATGATATCACCCTGCAGGATGAGGTTGAGCTGAGCAGAGCCGGGCTTTACAAAGCTCAGGCAGAAAAAATCAGGAGAGGTGAATAATCACGGAAAAAGAAAAGAATATTCTGCCCGATGAAGAACTTGAGCTTATCGGACAGTTTGCGAGAAAAGAACTCAGCAGGGATGAACTTTATACATTTTCTCTTATTCTTTGTGACAACGAAATTGACAGGGATAACGAGAAATTCACGGTTTCTGCCCTGCATACCCTTGCAAAGCTTTTTGTGGGCAAAACGGGAATTTTTGACCATAATATGAAAAGCAAGGATCAGACAGCGAGAATTTATTCAGCCGAGGTTATGACCGATGACACACGCAAAACCGCTGACGGCGAGGTTTATACATATATCAAAGCCAAGGCGTATATGGTCAGAACCGAGAAAAACAAAGACCTTATAACGGAGATTGATGCAGGCATCAAGAAAGAAACGAGCGTCGGTTGCTGTGTAAGGGATATAAGCTGTTCAATCTGCGGCAAAAACATCAAAACAGAGGGCTGTGAGCATCAGAAGGGCAAATCCTACGGCGGCAGACTTTGCTGCTACCTGCTTTCAGAGCCTTCGGATGCTTACGAATGGTCTTTTGTGGCTGTTCCTGCCCAGAAGAATGCAGGCGTTATCAAATCTTTTGACCCGAACGGCGAAAATAAAATGCTTGAAGAAATGGCAAAGGAATTCAAAGAGGAACTCAAAGCGGATATCATCCGTTTTTCAGCATCTGCAATTCCCGAAATGAAGCAGAGCGCACTTGATGAAATCTGTGAAACTCTTTCGCTCAAATCACTTCGTGATATGCGCGATGCACTGCGTGAAAACGCACAGAAAAATCTGCCCGTTATAAGACAGCTTGACGTTAAGCAGGCAGACGGAAAAAATGAAAATTCCGAATACAAGATTTAAGGAGGAAAATTTATGTCAGTATCATTCGGCGGTTTTAACGAAAACACCGCAACATTCAAGGTAACAGAAGATATCGCAAAAAATTCAGCCGTTAAGATGAGCGAGAGCAACACCGTTGCTGCCTGCTCGGGCGGCGAAGCATTTATCGGCATTGCTCATAAGTGTGACGGCGGTTATGCGAGCGTGCAGCTCAGCGGCACCGTCAAGGCAGCATACAGCGGCAGCGCTCCTGCAGTAGGCTATACAAAGCTTGCAGGCGACGGCGATAAGGTGACCGCATCCGAAAACGGCAGAGAATATCTTGTTGTTGCCGTTGACGAAAATGCAAGCACGGTCACGTTCATTATGTAAAGGAGGAATTATAATGGCAAGTTATGACACAATCAAACTCGAAAAAGGTCTTTATGCATCGGGCAGCTTCACAAAGGCGCTTGAAAGCATTGACCCCACTGAAAACTATAAGGGCACGTCACTTGAGGGGCTTGATGCGTATCAGCGCCAGCTCAAGCGTTTCGGCATCAAGGTAGGCGGCGCTTCAAGCGACGTTGTTGATAAGTTTTTCAAAAATTCGGACAGCGCGGTGCTTTTCCCCGAATACGTTTCAAGAGCCGTAAGACAGGGTCTTGAGCAGGCGGATATTCTCTCTGACGTTGTTGCTTCAACAACCGTTATCGACGGTATGGATTACCGTTCAATCACTTCAATCCCCACAGAGGATGAGAAGGAACTCAAGGTTGTCAAGGAGGGAGCGTTTATTCCCGAAACAACCGTTCACACCAAGGAGAATCTTGTTAAACTCAGAAAGAGAGGCAGAAGCCTCGTTGCTTCATACGAAGCAATCAGATTCCAGCGCCTTGACCTTTTCACGGTTACTCTCAGACAGATCGGCGCATACATTGCAAGAACTCTTCTCAAGGATGCAATCGACGTTATTGAAAACGGCGACGGCAACGATAATGCGGCTGAAGTTATCAACTGCGCTCAGAGCGGCACTCTTGCGTATGCCGATCTCGTAAGCTTCTGGAACGGTTTTGACCCCTATGAGCTTAACACAATTATCGCAGACCCTGCAGTTATGGCGCAGATGCTCAATATGGAGCAGTTCAGAGATGCCGCCGCAGGTCTTAATTTCCACGGTAAGGGCGAGATGATTACTCCTCTCGGTTCGAAGCTTCTCAAGTCTTCCGCAGTGGGCGAAGGCACTCTCATCGGTCTTGATAAGAGCGCGGCGCTTGAAATGGTCAAGGCAGGCGATATTATGACGGAATACGATAAGCTTATCGACCGTCAGCTTGAAAGAGCAGTTATCAGCTGCACTGCAGGTTTTGCAAAGATTTTTGACGGCGCATCAAAGGTGCTTGCCGTTTAACGGAGGGATTGCTTTGATTGACTGTCTCAGCATTCTTTCTGCGTTAAGAGAATATTATTCCGTTCAGGGTACGGATGAGGAGCTTGCTCCTCTCTGCACCGCGGCGGCAAAGGAAATTCAGCCGAGGATAAAGCCGAATGCGGAACATTCCGATATAAGGCTCATAAACCTTGCGGCGGCAATGGTTAATCACCGTCTCTGCGTGAGAAACATCCATTCCGAAGAGGGGATAACCTCGTTCAAGGCAGGCGACGTAACCGTAAGCATTTCGCCGTCGGCACTCATTGAGCAGGCAGAAAAAGAAAAAGCTGCGGCAACCGTATCGGCGCTTCCTCTTCTTAAAGACGACGGCTTTTTCTTCGGGCAGGTGACTATATGAATATATCTTCCGTCTTTGAAAAATACGGCAGACCTGCTTCTTTCTGTTCAAAAAGCGGTGAGAATATTCAGGAGATGAAAGCGTTTATCAGTCCGCTCCGCTATAAAAACAAGATGTATCTCTACGGCGTCAACACTGAAATCGGCTATAATTCACAGGGACATTATCTCTATATAGGTCCTCCCGAGCCTGACCTTACCGCTGCCGAAGAGGGCGGATATATTTCGTGCCTCGGTGAGAAATACAGAATCGACAGAGCCGAAAAGGTCTATAAAGGCAATGAAGTGTTTTATATCTGGGCGATAATCAGGGTTATCGTGGAGATAGAATGAGAGGTGTGTTATGAGTGAAATAAGTGCATTGCCCGCAAATATAGTTGCGTGGCTCAAAAACCGTGAGGAGCTTTCTGAAATAAGATTCCTTACAGAATTCCCCGCTATCAAAAAGGCTGTTCCGCTCAGGCACACAACCGTTGCGGTCGGTATCGAAAGCATGGAAATCGTTGATTCGTTTGTTGAAAACGATGAGGGTGTGCTTGTTGAAAACGAATATTGCCGGCAGGCAAAAATCAAGCTCAGGCTTTCTATTCACGCGCCGTATTCATCGGGCGGTGAAGCGTGCCACGATGCTTTTACCGATATCATAGACTGCCTGACTTTTGACTCGGGTCTTGATATTCTTTATTCGGGCTGTGACGATATTGTTTCGGACAGAGATACCGATGCATTCGTACTCGGCGCATGGGCAATGGTAAACGCATCGCTTTGCCCTGCGGCGTCGTCAAGCCTTGATTTTCCGTCGTTCATTTCAAAGGATCTGCTCTGCGGCGCACACGTTCAGAACAGCGATATCCATCTTTCGCCCAAGCAGAAAGAATCTCTCGATTCGCCGTTTGTGACGGGTACGTTTTACGGAACGGGACACGCTTCACGAACCATTGAACTTGATTTTGTGCCGAGCCTGATTCTGATTATCAGGGACGGTATGCCTCTGATTGAATCGGATTTCACCGCAAAGTGCAACTATACTCTTGCGGCGATCGGTTTCAACGGCACTGCATCAATGGGTCTTGAATACGTGGGCAAGGGTTTCAAGGTTATTAATTCCTCAACGGAAGAGTTCGGCGGATGTTTCCCCAATCTCAACGAA
Organism: Acutalibacteraceae bacterium; assembly: GCA_045602245.1. Classification (GTDB taxonomy): domain Bacteria; phylum Bacillota; class Clostridia; order Oscillospirales; family Acutalibacteraceae; genus CAG-177. Next base: position 5,750 of record JAZSBC010000011.1, read on the forward strand.
CTCGGCAAAGCTTATCAGTATATAGCTTTCAGATAAAATAAGGGCTGCCCCGTCAATCGGCGGGACAGCCTGATTTTTTACTTTCTCATTGCTGCGAGGTCACGGTAGTTGATAAGCTTGATGCCGTGAGCTTCGATATGCTGTTTTGTTTTGGGGTCGTTCATAATCTGATATTCCCATACTCTTCTGTTCCAGCAGCCGGTTGTACCCTTGAGGTCATCGGTTTCAAGCGAAGGATGAAGATAGGTTTCGGTTACGCCGTTGGGAATGTTTGCATAGAGGTCATAGAGATATTCCTTGAAATTCTCGTAGCTGTCATCCTGAGGACCGCCCCATTCGTTGGGAATGAGATAATCGGGGATTGCAACGCCCTGAGCGTTTGCGAAAGCTATGATTTTGCCGAATACCATTTCAATGAGGCTTTTATCAACGTTGATATCAAGCATTGAGTTGCCCATCATTGCATCGGTAACGTTGCCGGGCAGACGGAAAGGAAGACCGTATTCGCCTGCGATGGTGAGAGTGGACTGAAGAAGCTCGAATCTGCCTGTTTCAATGCCGTAGAGAGAACCCATATGGTTATCAAGATGAGAGGGGTTCACAAGGCCGAGCTTTTTGCAACGCTCAACCTGCGCTCTGATTTCGCCTTCAACCTCGTCAATATCAACGTTCTGCTCAACCTGATCGCTTTCGTGCCACATAAAGCCGTCTTCGTCGCGGAGCGAATCTGTGTTGCTTGAATTTACGGGAGCCCAGCGGTAGTTTGACCACTCACTTGTGAGGGTGAGATGAACGCCGATTGCAAACTGCGGATTTTCGCCTGCGAATCTGCAGGCTTCGGGCGCCCATGCGCAGGGAGCCATAATTGTTGATGAAGTGAGCGCACTCTTTTCGTTTTTGAAAAGCTCCATAACCGCAAGGTTTGCACCTCTGCACATACCGAAATCGTCAGCGTTGATAATAAGATATCTGTCCATTTTTATTCTCCTTTATACTAAATCTTTATACTGAATTTTATTGCCTTCAAATTTATTGACGTCAAGCTCTTTATCGCAGATAAAAGCCTTGTCAACCTGCTTTATGCCTTTAACGTATTCGGGTTTGCCCGGGCAGAAGGGATAAAGACCGAGCACTCCGAAGATATACCATATTGCGGTTGTGCCGTTGTCTTCGTGGCCGGGGAAGCCGTCGTCTTCATATGAGAAAAGTTCATCGCAGATTTTCTTGACCCAATATGCGGATTTTTCAACTTCGCCGAGTTCGGAATAAATATAAGGAATATGGAAGCTGGGCTGGTTATTCATACCGCACTGACCGAAGTCAACCGCCGCCATCTCGGTTATTTCGTGGATTTCGCAGTCATAACCGATAATTTCATAATGCGGAGGAGTGGCGAAAAGTTCGTCGATTTTTGCAATCAGCTTATCCTTACCGCCATAGAGCTTTGCAAGACCCTCCATATCGTGAGGCACCGCGAATGAATTCTGCCACGCACTGCCTTCGGTATAATCTCTGCCCCAGCCTATGGGAGTGAAATCAGGTCTGAATTCGCCTTTTTTGTTCTTTGCACGCATAAAGCCCGTTTCGCGGTCAAAGAGATTTTTATAGTTAAGAGCGCGTTTTCTGTATTCTTTTTCAATATCTTTTTTGCCGAGGGTTTTTGCAATTTCAGCTATACACCAATCGCCGTAAGCCGCATCGAGAGTGAGGTTTACGGTTTCTTTTTCTTCTTCATAAGGCACGTATCCGAGCTTGCAGTAGCTTTCCGCACTGTTTCTGCCGAAGCGTTTGTGGGGTGCGTTTGTTACGGAATGTTTTATCATTCCTTCAAGTGCAAGCTCAAGCAAATCGTTGTCTATGAAGCCTTTCACTGCGCCGTCTGCAATAACGGCATCAACGAGTGTGCTTGGCATACAGCCGCATTCACCGATTGAAAGCCAACGGGGGAGCCAGCCGCCTTCTTTATATTCATTAATAAATGCAACGAGCATTTCCCGAAGTTCATCTTTTGCAACAAGGGCAAAGAAGGGGTAAACGGTGCGGTAGGTATCCCAGAAGCCGTTGTCGGTGTATCTTACGCCGTTTTTGACAGAGCCGTCGTGAGGGCAATAGTGAATTGCGTTGCCGTTTTTATCGTATTCGTGGCATTTATGAGGATAAAGAAAAGCTCTGTACATACAGGAATAGAACGTTCTGAAAAGCTTTTCATCCTTTGTTTCGATTTTAACTCTTGAAAGATATTCTTCCCAGATATTTTCTGCAGAGGCTTTCACTTCTTCAAGTGATTTGCCCGCAACTTCGCCGTTGAGGTTGAGAAGTGACTGCTCAAAGCTGATATATGACGTTGCAAGCTGAATTTCGGTTGTTTTATTCTTGAGTGCAAGATGAATGCCTGCTTTTTTGCCTCTGCATTTTATTCCTTTTCGGAATTTATCGTCGCTGCTGACAAGAGTTTTTTCAGCATCAACAGCGCCTTCGGGGAAGCGAAGCACAATATAATTTTTGAAGTTTACCGCTTCACCGCTCATATGCATATCCGTTGTAACAAAAAGAGTGTCGGTCTTTGAATCAAAACGGTAGCTGCACGTTCCCTTGACGGGAGTTACGGAGAAATAATTATCGCCGTCTTCGTCAAAAGTAACCTTGATTACCGCGCCTCTTTCGGTCGGAGCAAGTTCGAAATCCGATCTTGAACGAAGCAGGCGGAATTTAAGATAATACGGAGTCAGCACAGCGTCCTCGGGTCTGTAGCCCGACCATCTTTCTTCGCCGCCAAAACCGCCGAGGAGCTTGTTCTGAAGCGAAAAGATTACTGCACCGTAGTCTGCAATCCACGGCGAGGGCTGATGGGTGAGCCTGATTCCTTCAAGGCTGCGGCTGTCAGGGTGGTAATACCATCTGATGTTGCCCTCAACGTTCTGAGGCGCAAACGCTGCCATACCGAAGGGGAGCTGAACAAGGGGAAGTGTGTTGCCGTTTGAATAACGGTGAACGGATTTGCTGCCTTGTTTGGTGTTTACAAAATCAAGGTATCTCATATATTTTCTCCTTCCGAAAGGATATTTACGATGTTATGAATGCCGTAGTAGCGGCTTTTTTTCATTGAACGGAAAAGAAAATTCATATTGTTTGCCGAATGCTCGGTTTCTTTTGAATATTTTTGCGAAATTTCAACTCTTCGGTCTTTTTCAAGGGCATCAAGCCCTGCGTGAAGCCGCTTTATAACGATGAATGATACTGCGGCGAATTTTACTTTTGTGAGCAGGTCATAATCGTAAGCGGCGGTTATGAAATAGCGGAAAATGAAATAAACCATCAGCTGTTCATATTCCCAATCGGGAGCCGAGAAGCCTTGCATATCAACGGTTTCAGCTTTCGAGAGCTTATCGGGATAATCGCTATTTATAAATTCAAGCGAACCGAAATCCGAGAAAATTTTATTCAGCGCGCGTTTTGATTTTGCGGCAGAATGAGTGTGCTTATGGGCGAGAAATTTTTCGGCATCGAGTTTCTTTGCTTCATCGAGCAAACCATCGTCAATAAACTGCTGAAGTGTCTGCGAATATTCCGAGAAAGCACAAATTCTCTGCTCGATTGAAAAATTTCTTTGTTGAATTACAGCTACCGCCTTTTTTCGTGCTTCAAGAAGAGTAAAATATAATTCCGCATCGAAATCGGAGGGGATAATTCCGCCGTCCGTTTCTTCGGTTTGAAAAGACAGGGGATTATCGCTCTCAAAAAGAAGCCTTGCCGCTTCGGGGCAGGAGAGCGAAACACCTGTTTCGATTCTTGTGCCGAAAGCGTTGACGAATCGGGGAAAATTTCTGCAGGTACGGCAGAGATTTTCGTGACCGAGTTCTTTATACATTTCACAAAGTCCGCAATCAAGCAGGAAAGGGCATCTTCCGTTTTTTGCGGTAAAAATGCTGTCACCGTCTTCATCAACGGTGATAAGACTGCGGATTTTTTCGCCGTAGGGCGTGTTGAGAGCGTTATATTTTTCAAGGCTTTCGCCGTCAACAACAACGCCCCAGCCCGCACAGCAGGTATCCGTGCATTTATCCGCGATGCAGGAGAATTTTTTATAATAACTCAAAAAAGTGTTTTTCATAGATAAAAATTCAGGGCGACCCCAGGAGGTCGCCCGTTAAGGGGTCGGGATTAAAAAATTTCTTCAAACGGGTCTGCGAAAGGATCGTCGCCGATGATTTCGCCGTTTTCATCCGTTTCGGGAACGGTTTCTTCAATAACGTTTACTACGAGATAAACCGTTCTGCCTTCTTCATAGGCTTTGTCTGAAGCGGGTGACATTGAAAGAACTTCCTTATCTGCGTAAGCAGGGTCCGATCTCTCCGTAATCTGGCATACGAATCCGAGTTCCTCAAGGCGGAGCTTGGCTTCTTCATAGTTTGAGCCTACAACGTTGGGAAGCACAACTTCCTTAACGCCCTTGCTGACCTTGAGGGTGATTTTTGTGCCTGCAGGAACCTTTTCACCTGCTTTGATGCTCTGATCAACGATATAACCCGACTCAACGTCGCTGCTGTAAACGTATTCGTCAACAAACTCAAAGTTTTTTGTGAAAACGGGGTTCTGGGAAATGTCGATATAAAGTCTGTCTGTGAACGCAGGCACTTCAACGAGTTCTCCTGTTGAAGTTGTGATTGACGTATCAGAACCTTTTTTGCCGTTTGCAAATATTGTTTTATCCCAGTTAACGGCAAAAATAACGGCAACGATAATCAGACCGAGAGAGAACGCCGCGAATGCCGACAAGAAGAATGCGGCGGCTCCGTTTTTCTTTTTGGGAGCTTTTTCGGGCTGCTGTTTTACGGGTGCCGCAGGCTTTTTGGGCGCATTGACTGTGGGAACGGCAGGCTGTACGTGGCGCTGATACTGACCCGATGCCGCCGATGCGGCAGGTGATGCCGAAAGCTCTGCTCTGAGCTGTTCAACGGTTCTTGTTCTGTCTTCAGGCAGAATCTGAAGTGCGTTGATAAGACCGTTTATAACGTAAGCAGGGAGCGCTTCGGCGAATTTGCCGGGCACCATAAGCTTATCGTTTGCCATTCTCTCTTTTGCCGAAATCGGGTCGCTTCCGATGAGGGTGCGGTAAAGAACGGCGGCAAATGCGTAAATATCCGTCCAAGTGCCCTGACCACCGTCGAAACCGTACTGTTCAATAGCGGCATAACCGTCGAAAAGCTGGTTTGTGAGTTCGCTTCTTGAGGTTCTTGCTGCGCCTACGCAGAAGCCCGTGATTTTTATTTTGCCGTCAGGCCCTACGATAAGGGTTGAGGGCGAAATTCCTCTGTGAATAATACCTGAGGAATGAAGCGTGCCGAGAGTTGAAAGAATAGGCATAAGAAGATGGTTTGCCTTGTCCCATGAAATATAGCCCGTTTTGCTTCTGAGAAGAAAATCGCGAAGCGAAATTCCCTCAAAATGTTCATAGATGGCATATGAAGTTCCGTAATCGTTAACAACGTCGGTAACGCTTATGAGAGCCGAAAGACCGTTGAGCCTTGCGAGTTTTGTCCAGAGTTCAACAAAGCTCTGGCGCAGCTCAACAAAGGTGTTGTGGCTGCTGCGCATTACCTGAAGGGTAAGACTTGAAGACGTTCTTGTTGTAAATGATTCGGGAATGAATTCTCTGATTTTAACCGCTTTTTTCTCGGTAAGGTCCCAGCCGATATAGGTTGCGCCTTCGCCGTTGTATTCGAGCATTTTGCCGACAAGATAGCGGTTTGAAATAACTGTTCTTACGGGAAGATAGGGCGGAATCTGAACGGAATCAGCGTGGTATCCGCAGTGGGGACACTGCTTCTTTTCGCCTATTTCACGCATACAGCTCATGCAAAGATTATCTGAACTGATCATAACTTGCACTCCTTTTCAAGAATAAACCACAGTAATAATACCAAAAAATGCATAATTTGTCAACGAAGGTGACAGAATTGTAACCTTTATTGTTGAAAATATCACAGAAAACAGGGGAGAATTTGGAAGTAATATTTATGATATATACTTGAAAATATAAATAATAGTTGATATAATAAAATTAATTAGAACTTCAAGGGGGTCCGTTTGTGAAAAAAGATAATAATGTTCCCCTTTATTTATTTCACCAGGGAACAAACGCCAAAGCGTATGAGTTTCTCGGTACGCATCCGTGCGAAGACGGCGTATGCTTCAGAGTATGGGCGCCCGGAGCGGAATGGGCAGGCGTTGCAGGCGATTTCAACAGCTGGCAGGCGGAAAGTGCGCCGATGGAAAAAATCAGCGTTGGCGTGTGGGAATGCACCGTTAAAAACGTCAGGCAATACGATGCGTATAAATTCCTTATCAGAACCCGTGACGGCAGGTCGATTTATAAGAGCGACCCATATGCTTTCCATACCGAAACAAGGCCCGAAACGGCTTCAAAATATTACGGAGCGCTTGATTTCAAATGGAGCGATTCCAAGTGGCTCAAAAACAGAAAAACCAAAAACGTTCATTCTTCACCGATAAACATTTATGAAGTTCACGCAGGCTCATGGAGAGCGGACGGCGACGGCTATACGCTGACCTACAGAGGCCTTGCGAACGAGCTTATTCCTTACGTTAAAGAAATGGGATATACCCATATCGAACTTCTGCCGATTACGGAGCATCCGTTTGACGGCTCATGGGGATATCAGGTAACGGGTTATTTTGCCCCCACTTCGCGCTACGGCACTCCCGAGGATTTTGCCTATCTTGTTGATACGGCTCACAAAGCGGGAATCGGCATTATTCTTGACTGGGTGCCTGCACACTTCCCCAAAGACGCCTTCGGTCTTTATGAGTTTGACGGCGGACCTCTTTATGAATATGCAGACCCGCGCAAGGGCGAGCATTATGAATGGGGTACCAGAGTTTTCGACTACGGCAGAAACGAAGTTCAGAGCTTCCTTGTTTCAAGCGCAATGTTCTGGATTGAAAAATACCATATCGACGGTCTGCGTGTTGATGCCGTTGCATCAATGCTCTATCTTGATTACTGCAGAAACGACGGCGAATGGATTCCCAACGTTCACGGCGGAAAAGAAAACCTTGAAGCCGTTGCTTTCCTCAAGAAGCTCAACGAAAGCATCTTCAGAGAACACGGCGACGTGCTTATGATTGCGGAAGAAAGCACAATCTGGCCGATGGTTTCAAAGCCTACCTATATGGGCGGTCTCGGTTTCAATTTCAAGTGGAATATGGGCTGGATGAACGACTGCATCCGCTATTTCAACCTTGACGGAATATACAGAAAACACCACCACGATAAGCTGACCTATACTTTCTCGTATGCATTCACGGAGAACTATATGCTTCCCATTTCGCACGACGAAGTTGTTCACGGCAAGGGTTCGCTTATCAACAAAATGCCCGGCGGTTACGAAGAAAGATTTGCAGGAGTGCGTTCGTTCCTCGGCTATATGATGTCGCATCCGGGCAAAAAGCTTCTCTTTATGGGCAGCGAATTCGGTCAGTTCAGCGAATGGAATTTCAGGCAGTCGCTTGATTGGCATCTGCTTGATTACGATAAACACAGGCAGCTTAAGGATTACGTTGCGGCGCTGAATAATTTTTATCTGAAGTCTGCTCCGTTCTGGGAGAATGACAGCAGTGAAGACAGCTTCAGCTGGATAGTCGGCGATGACAACGCCAATTCGGTTATCGCATATATCAGGCGTGATAAGGGCGGAAACGAGCTTATCACCGTTTGCAATTTTACCAACGTCACAAGGCAGAAATACCGCATCGGCGTTCCCGAAGCAGGAACTTACAGAATCGTTTTCAGCTCGGCTCTGCCCGAATACGGCGGCAAGGGTGAAAGCACAGTCGGTTCGGTCAAGGCAAAAAAAGTGCCTATGCACGGATACGGTTACAGCATCGAGTTTGATATTGAAGGCTTGAGCTGTATGTATATAAAAAATTCTTCAAGGAAAAAGAAGGATAATTAAAAGGTCAAATCATCGGGGTGCAGCCGTACCCCATTAATTTAAAAGGAGGACTCCCCATATGGCAGTTAAACCCGAATGTATAGCAATGCTTCTTGCGGGCGGTCAGGGCAGCCGTTTAGGCATTCTGACCAAAAACATTGCGAAGCCTGCCGTACCCTACGGCGGCAAGTACCGCATCATCGATTTCCCTCTTTCAAACTGTGTTAACTCAGGTATTTACACAGTCGGTGTTCTCACTCAGTATCAGCCCCTTGAACTGAATGATTATATCGGCAACGGTCAGCCTTGGGACCTTGACCGTGCAAACGGCGGTGTTCACATTCTTTCGCCCTATCAGCAGATAAAAGGCACCGAATGGTACAAAGGCACAGACAACGCAATTTATCAGAACATCAACTTCATCGACAGATATGACCACGAATACGTACCCATTCTTTGGGGTGACCATATCTATAAGATGGATTATTCAAAGATGCTTGATTTCCACAAGGAAAAGAACGCAGACTGCACTATCGCAATGCTTGAAGTTTCGTGGGAAGAAGCAAGCCGTTTCGGTCTTATGATTGTTAATGACGACGGCTCAATCAGTGAATTTGAAGAAAAGCCCAAGAACCCCAGAAGCAACAAGGCTTCAATGGGTGTTTACATATTCAACTGGAAGAAGCTTCGCAAATATCTTATCGAAGATGAAGCAAAAGAAGGCTCGGGCAACGACTTCGGTCACGACGTTATCCCTGCAATGCACAGCGCAGGCGAGAGAATGTTTGCTTATCAGTTTGACGGCTACTGGAAAGACGTCGGTACAATCAGCAGCCTCTGGGATGCAAACCTTGACCTTCTCAATCCCAAGGTTGACCTTGACCTTGACGACGACGGCTGGAAGATTTATTCGCGTTCACCCGTTGCTCCTCCTCATTACGTTGGCGCAAACGCAAAGGTTGAGAATTCAATGATAACCGAAGGCTGTGAAATCGAAGGCGATATTGATTTCTCCGTTCTTTTTGCAAACGTAACCGTTGAAGAGGGTGCAGAGGTTAAGTATTCAATCGTTATGCCCGGCACGGTTATCAAAAAAGGCGCTGTTGTTCAGTATTCGATAGTTGCGGAGAATGCGGTTATCGAAGAGAATGCAGTGGTTGGCGAAAAGCCTGAAAATATGCAGAATATCAATGATTGGGGCGTTGCCGTTATCGGTAACGGCGTTAAAATCGGCAAGGGTGCAAAAATCGCTCCCGATACGATGACAGACAGCGATGTAGGAGGTGCGGAATAATGTCAGCAAAAAACGTTCTCGGCATTATCTTTTCAAATGCCTATGATGAAGTTCTTCCCCAGCTTACGGCTTTCAGAACAATGGGTTCGATTCCGTTTGCTTCGCGTTACCGCCTTATCGACTTCCCTCTTTCAAATATGGTCAACGCAGGTGTTCCGCAGGTTGGCGTTATAACAAAGAGCAACTACCGTTCGCTTATGGACCATATCGGCAACGGCAAACCCTGGGATCTTTCAAGAAAAAGAGAAGGTATGACTCTCCTTCCTCCCTTCGATACTCCCGAAATGGGTATGACAACGGGCAAGGCTGATGCTCTTTACGGCTCAATCAGCTATATCACAAAATCCGCTAAAGAACACGTTCTTCTTGCAGACTGTAACGTTGTTTGCAATATGGATTATGAAAAGCTCATCAAGGCTCATACTTCAAAGGATGCTGATATCACTATCGCTTACGCAAAGGGCAATCCTCCTGCCATTGAAAACGGAACCGAGCTTATTCTCGGCGAAGACGGCAGAGTTGTTGAAACAAAAGTTATTGACTGCTTCAGCGGAAGCGTTAACCATTCGCTCAAGATAATGATAATCAGAAGAACTCTTCTTGAAAGACTTCTTCACGAGGCACACAGCGCAAAAATTGATGATTTTGAAACGCTTGTTGCCAAGAATATCAAGCATCTCAGAGTTTACGGCTATGAAGAAACAGGTTTTGTAAGAGTTCTTGCATCTCTTCAGAGTTACTATGATATCAGCCTTGAACTTCTCAAGCTTGAAAGCAGAAAGGCTCTGTTCACTCCCGACAGACCCGTTTATACCAAAGTCAGCGATCAGGTGCCTTCAATCTACGGCATCGGTGCAGACGTCAAGAATTCGCTTATTGCAGACGGCTGCAAGATTTACGGCGAGGTTGAGAATTCGATTCTCTTCAGAGGCGTTACCGTTGAAAAGGGAGCAAAAATCAAAAATTCAATCGTTATGCAGAACACGTTTGTCGGCGAAAATTCAACTCTCGATTGCGTGATCATTGATAAATCTGCAGTTGTTAAACCCAACAAGATGCTTTGCGGCGCATCAAATTATCCCGTTTATATCGGAAAGGGAATTGTAATCTGAGAAAGTGTGAAATCTGATGTCCAATAAGAAAAATGTTATAACCATAGTCGTAGCGGTAGCGGCGCTTATGCTCGCACTCGTTGTTACGCTTGTTGCAACGGGAGTTGTCAATTTTGATAACTTGTTTTCGGGCAAGATGGAAACCGTTGTTGAATCTGAGGTGGTTGTTGTAAGCCAGACCAATGAGCAGGGCGAGGTGGAATGGCTGACTATTGTTACCAAATATTATAAGCCTGACGTGCAGCTTCATAAATATCCCACAAAGCCGACAACAAAAGGCACCACCACAACAACCGTTCGCTACGTTGAGCAGTCGAGCTATCTTTATGTGACTGAACCTGACGGCGGCATTGTAATTGACGAGAACGGCAATCCCGTGACCGAGGTTGTGACCTATACGGTGCGTGAGGATTCGTTAACACAGCCTCCCACAGCTCCGCCCGTAACCTCTGCGGTAGCGGTTACCGATGCAAGCGGAGTTCAGCAGACTGATGAAAGCGGAAATCCTGTGACAGAGGTTGTGACTTATTATGAAACCACAACCAAAGCTCCCGACAGATGGAGCACGACGCAGGAGGGAACAACAAGATATAACCCGTTCCCGAGCGATATTAAGAAGGACGAGGTTCTTGCGAACAACATAATTGCCGAAATCAATGACGAAAGAGTGAAGGCGGGCCTTGAGCCTCTTGAAGCTTCGCTCAACGGCACTGCAAGAACAAACAGCCAGAATATGGCTCAGCCCGAGATTTTCAACGGCAAGCTCATTGCTCCCGATTCATATATGCTCGAAACAACCTACGGCGGCAATTCGCTTTATCTTAAGATTTCTTCGTCAAATCAGGCGAAGATAATGAGCGCGGATATAACAAAAATCGGCATCGGAGTAGTTATACGTGACGGAACTTATTACACAACCGTTATTTTCGGATAGAAAGGAACTGAGAATATGAAGGTACTTTATGCATCAAGCGAAGCTCTTCCCTTCGCCGCAAGCGGCGGACTTGCCGACGTTGCAGGTTCACTGCCTCAGTCGCTCAGAAGGCGCAAGGTAGCCTGCAGAGTGGTTATGCCTCTTTACGGATCAATCAGCGATGAAATGCGTGCAAATATGAAATTCATAACAAGCATTATGGTTCCCGTTTCATGGCGCAGACAGTATTGCGGAATCTATGAGGCAAAAGCAGGCGGAGTTATTTATTACCTCATTGATAATGAGTATTATTTCAAGAGAAAGACTTTCTACGGTCATTATGATGACGGTGAAAGATTTGCTTTCTTCTCAAGAGCAATTCTTGAGATTCTTCCCTATATTGATTTCAAGCCCGATATCATTCATTGCAATGACTGGCAGACGGCACTTGTTCCCGTTTATTATTCAACTCTTTTTGCAAACAGAGAGGGCTATACGGGAATCAAAACAATTTTCACAATCCATAATATCCAGTATCAGGGAATTTACGGCAGAGAAATTCTCGGCGACGTTTTCGGCCTCGGTGAGGAACATGCATCGCTCCTTGATTTCGGCGGATGCGTGAATCTTATGAAGGGCGGCATTGAATGTGCCGACAGAGTTACTACCGTAAGCAATACATATGCAAGTGAGATTCTTGACCCCTGGTTCAGCCACGGCCTTGACCCCATTCTCAAAGAGAGAAGCTACAAGCTCAGCGGTATTCTCAACGGTATTGATACAATCAACTATGACCCCGAAAAGGACAAGGACATATTCTTTAATTATTCCGCAAAGGAGCCTGCCGATAAGGCGAAGAACAAAGCGGCTCTTCAGGAACTTTTCGGCTTGCCCGTTAATGCGGAAACCCCCGTTATGGGCGTTGTAACAAGGCTTGTTGCCCATAAGGGTCTTGATCTTATCAAGCGCATTATGTGGGAACTTCTTGAAACAACCGATCTTCAGCTCGTTGTTCTCGGTTCGGGCGATTGGGAATATGAGTCGTTCTTCAAGGAGCTTGCGGCGGCGTTCCCCGGAAAGGTCGGTCTGCGCATCGGCTTCATTCCTGTCCTTGCAAGAAAGATTTATGCAGGCAGCGATTTGTTCCTTATGCCTTCAAAGAGCGAGCCCTGCGGTCTTTCGCAGATGGTTGCCCTTCGTTACGGCACAGTTCCCATCATAAGAGAAACAGGCGGCCTTAAAGATACTATCACAGACAGCGGCGACGGCAAGGGTAACGGCTTCACGTTCAAGAGCTACGATGCATACGATATGCTTGACGCTATCAGACGCTCTCTTGCGGCTTATGCCGATAAGGATGGCTGGCAGAAGCTTGTTGCAAGGGCGCTCAAGTGCGATAACAGCTGGGGCAAATCAGCTAAAGAATACATTAAATTATACGAATCTGTTATGTAACAAAAAAAGGCTTGTGCAGTTAATCTGCACAAGCCCGTCTGTTACTTTATGAATTCAAGAGGTATCGGCGGCATCGATTCGGAAACCGATGAAAAAATAAAATTCTCAACGTTTTTAACGAGAGTATCAACCGCTTCGGGTACAGGGGAATCAGGCACGGGGCTTTGGGAAACTTTAACGTTGAATGCATCATATGATGCGGCATCGATGATGTTAAGATAGGTCGGGCTGCAGATAACCTCTCCGTTAACGTATGCTCTGCCTGCCCAGTTTTTCGGAATGTTTCCAACGTAAGCTTCAATAAGAAGAAGCCTGTAAACTGCGGTTGCAAGCACCATATCAAGTTTCAGACCCGTAAGTTTTTCGCTGTCGTTAATGGCATCTCGGAGAATCATTGCCGCTTTGATGTATGTGCGGCTTGTTGCTTCGAAATCCTTGTTGATTTCAAGCAGATTTTCTGTAACCGCCTTGATATCGTTTCTCTCATTTGTTCTCCCTAAAATATAGTCGCAGGATACACCGTAGAATTCTGCAATTCTGATAAGGAAACTGTGGCCGCATTCTCTGATTCCTTTTTCATAGTGTGAAAGAAGAGCCTGCGAAATGCCGAGCTGTGAAGCAGCTTCTTTCTGGCTGAGTCCCTTTTCTTTTCTAAGTTCACTTATTATCACAGAAAAGTTTCTGTCCATAATTCAAACACCCGTTTCTACCAAATGTAGAAATATTATACATCAATATATACGGCTTGTATATTGTGAGTTTTTACAAAATTTCAGTCCGATTTTTGGAGGAAAAATGAAATCCTATACCATTCACTTTATCAGAAATGCCCTCACCGATGAAAATTTGGAGGGACGCTATATCGGTCATACCAACGTTGCTTTGAGCGACGAAGGCAAGGCACAGCTTGCGCAGATGCGCGAGGAGCTTATTTATCCGCCCGTTGATGCGGTTTTTACAAGTCCGCTTAAAAGATGCACGGATACGGCGGCAATTCTTTATCCCGAAAGCACACCCATCGTTATTGAAGGGTTTATCGAATATAACTTCGGCGAGTTTGAAAACAAAACCGCCGAACAGCTTGAAAAATACGAAGAGTTTCCCCGCTGGCTTGCAGGCGAAGAAGGCGTTAAGCCGCCTTACGGCGAAAGCAACGAGGATTTTACCAAAAGAGTCTGCGATACCTTCGAAAAAGTTGCCGAAGGACTTATGAAAACCGGTACAACCTCTGCCGCCATTGTAACTCACGGCGGAGTTATAATGACCATTCTCGCTCTTTACGGTATTCCCGAATATCCGATGCATGAGTGGCTCACCCCCAACGGCTGCGGTTTTACCGTGAAACTCAATCCGTCGCTTTGGATGAGGTCAAAGAAATTTGAAGTTTTCAGCGAATTCCTCTATGAAAGAGAAGAGTTACCCGATTAACGGAGGTTGAATATGAATTTTGTTATTGAAAAAGACGGTTTCAAACTTAACGGCGAACCTTTCAGAGTGATTGCAGGCGCTATCCACTATTTCAGAGTTCCCGATGAATATTGGTATGACAGACTTATAAAGCTCAAAGCCTGCGGCTTCAATACGGTTGAAACCTATGTTGCGTGGAACCTCCACGAGCCGAACGAAGGCAAATTCGATTACAGCGGAATGCTCGATATCGAGCGTTTTCTTGAAATTGCGGCTGACCTCGGTCTTTATGCCATAGTCAGACCCGGTCCCTATATCTGCTCGGAGTGGGATTTCGGCGGTTTGCCCTGGTGGCTTCTTAAAAACGATTCAATGGCGCTCCGCTGTATGGATAAGGATTATCTTGCGGCGGTTGACCGCTTCTTTGATGATTTTATTCCCCGAATTGCAAGGCATCAGATTACCAAGGGCGGCAACGTTATTCTTGTTCAGGTTGAGAACGAGTACGGCAGCTACGGTGACGACAGCGAATATATCCGCTATCTTGCCGACGGTCTTAAAAACAGAGGCATAGATGTACCTCTTTTCACCTCAGACGGTGCGGAATATCAGATGCTTACCGGCGGCACCGTTCCCGAAATCCATAAAACCGCAAACTTCGGTTCAAGAGCTGCAGAGCAGTTTGCACGCCTTCGCGAGTATCAGCCTGACGGTCCTCTGATGTGTACCGAATTCTGGAACGGCTGGTTTGACCATTGGACAGAAGAACATCATAGCCGTGACCCGCAGGATGCGGCAAACGCACTTGATGAAATTCTTTCGCTCGGCGGCAGTGTTTCGGCTTATATGTTCCACGGCGGAACAAACTTCGGCTATATGAACGGCGCAAACGATTACGATGAATATGAGCCTACCGTTTCAAGTTATGATGATGATGCTCCTGTTAATGAAAACGGCGAACTTACCGAGAAATATTTCAAGTTCAGAGACGTTATCTCAAAATATGCACCCATTCCCGAGGTTGAGCTTCCTGCACCCATCAAGCCCAAAAAATACGGAGAGGTGAAATTCACCCACTCCGCAAAGCTTTTTGATAATCTTGATGCACTTTCAACTCCCGTTGAGTCGGTTATGCCCCTGACGATGGAAAAACTCAATCAGGGCTACGGCTTTGTGCTTTATAAAGCGTTCGTAAGAGGTCCCAGAGACAGCCAGAAAGTACGCCTTCAGGATGTTCACGACAGAGGCTATATTTACCTTGACGGCAGCTTTGCGGGTGTTCAGTACAGAAACGATAACGAGCCGAAGAATTCGGTTGAAATCCCTGCAGAGGGAGCCGAACTTTCGGTGCTTGTTGAGAATATGGGCAGAGTAAATTACGGCGCAAAACTCAAGGATGCCAAGGGTATCACACAGGGCATCGGCTTCGGCAACAACTTTGTTTATCATTGGAAGAATTATCCTCTGCCGCTTGATGATGTTTCAGGCGTTGATTTCAAAGAGGGAGTTGCTCCGTTTGACGGCACACCCGTATTTCTTAAGGCTGAAATCGAAATTGATGAAAAATGCGATACTTTCATCAAGCTTCCCTCCTTCAAAAAAGGTATTATTATTTTGAACAACAAAGTTCTTTCAAGGCATTGGGAGGTAGGACCGCAGAGGTCGGCCTATATTCCTGCGCCTTTCCTCAGAGAGGGCAAGAACGAAATTGTTGTGCTTGAACTTGAAGGCTTTGAAACTCCTGCCTGCATTCTTGATGACACACCCGATTTGGGATAATTTCAGCCTTCCCCTTGAGGGAAAGGGGAATCGCTTGCGGCGGATGAGGCGCAATAAAAAAGTCACCTCATCAGTCACTTCGTGACAGCTTCTTATCAAGGAGAAGCCTTACAAAAACAAAAACCGGCGTTGTGTCCGTAATGACACAACGCCTTATTTTTTATACAACCGTTATTTTGTATTTGCTCATATATCCGAGATAAACGGCGTTGGAATAGGTGTTAAGATCTGCAAAATCAACGTCGGATGACTGAGATTTGCCTGCCGCAACAATTTCACCATCCGTTGTGTAAGTGAGGCAGATTGCCATATCTTCGTTTGTGCCTGCCTGCGAAATTGTGTTAACGGTAATGCCGTTTGTGTTGACGAAGCTGACAAAGCCGTCGTGAGCGCCTTCGTTGCCGATCATTGCAAATTCACGGTTGGCAGATTTTGTATAGCCTGCTATTGCAAAGCCGCCGTCGGTTCTGACAACGTCGGTTATGAAATCGTTTTCAAAGCCGGAGAGGGTTTTTACCCATCGCTGTGTGCCGTCTGAATTAACGCGGAAAACAAGAGCATCAATGTTGCCGCAATGGTGGATTCCCTTGAGTGTGCCGTCGGGGAAGTTTGAGGGGATAAGTTCATAGTTGCCTGCAACAACGCAGCCTCCCTTACCGTCGGGAGTAACTGCGGCAAACTCATCTCTGCCGCTTGAAGAAATTTCGAAGCCCCATTTATAAGCACCCGTTTTATCGTATTTGAGAACAACGGTATCGGTATATCCGCCGATGAGGTTTTCGTAAACGGAGAAATCACCTGTTGTTGATGAAGTGAGGCAGGTTGCGAAAATATTGCCTTCATCATCGTAGGCTATGCCGCCGATTGTTGATGCCGCATTGCCGTGAAGATACTTCTTCCAGACAATATTTGTATCAGCGTCAAAATTCATAATAATTGCGCTTGTGCCGGGCAAACCATCAAAATCGCCCGTTGTTGAATAGGTTGTTCCGCCAACTGCAAAGCCGTTTTCCGTTGCGGTAACGCAGGTAAACAAATCCGCGTCTTTGCCGCCGAAGCTCTTTGACGATTTGAGGTAACCCGTTGAAGTGAGGCGGAAAATAATTGCATCATAAGTGCCTTTTGATTCTTTGTTTGCAGCGTATTCGCTCGCTTTGGTGTAGCCAACAACAGCCATTGTGCCGTCGCTGAGAACGGCAATATCTTCGAGCATAATGCTGTCAGACGTGCTTGCAAATGCCTTTATCCAACGGAGCGAGCCTGTTTTTGAGTATCTTGCAACAAAGCTGTAGGGCTTTTTCCATTTTGTGTTTGTATAAGCTTTTGCAAAGTCGCCGTCGGTTGAATCCGTTGTACCGCATACAACGTAGCCGCCATCCGAAGTGGGCGCAATGCCTCTGTAAATATCATCTCCGCTGCCGCCGAAAACCGTGAGCGAAGACTGCACGGCGCTCGTGATATGAGGGCCTGCATCGGTTTCGGGAGGCTTTGTTGTTGTAGGTCTTGTGGCAGGAGTTGCCGTAGTCGACTCGGTCGTTGACTCCGTTGTTGACTCTGTGGTAGACTCCGTTGTTGACTCCGTGGTAGACTCCGTAGTCGATTCGGTTGTTGACTCCGTAGTTGACTCGGTAGTGGATTCCGTTGTTGAGGGGACAGTTGTCTCTTCCTCCGTGGTTGTTTCGTAGCAGGTGCAGCCAAGGTAACAATGCTGCGTGGGGATAATATCACCGCCGCCAAACCATCCGCTTACGGTATTTACAATAAGCGCGGCAACAAGAACGAGAGCAGCCACTGTCTTGCATATAAAGTTGCAGTCACACATACCGTGACCCCCTTATCATAATTATACATCATAATTATATCACGGAAAACAGCAAAAATCAATAGCCGACAGATTGCCTGATATTGTAAGAAAAGGGACTGTATCAATAAGATGAAGAAGCCGTTTTCTCCGAACGAAAGGCGTATTGGTATACGTCGAGTTCGGAAAAACGGCTAAAAAGAAACATAAAA
This sequence comes from Acutalibacteraceae bacterium, assembly GCA_045602245.1. GTDB lineage: Bacteria > Bacillota > Clostridia > Oscillospirales > Acutalibacteraceae > CAG-177. Next base: position 23,678 of record JAZSBC010000011.1, read on the forward strand.
TCATAATTTGATTTGTATTGCATATAAAAAGCGGCTTGCAAAGGTATAAATTCTAATGCAAGCCACTCATTATTTATGCTGTTTCTTTTGTTCTTCGCTTAGTGATACAGTCCATCAGATTTCAGGAATTTCGATTTCAATTTCTCTGCCAAGCTCTGACGAACGTGAAATACCGTCGATGATAGCCTGATTGTAGAGAATCTGGCTGCAGGGAACGGGTGCTTCGCCGTCTTCCTTAACAGCGTCGATGAATGAACGGATCTTGATATCGAAGCAGTCTGCGTGATTTTCCTTCATGGGAATGTGGGTTTCAATCTGTTCGCCTGCGATTTCGTGATAGATAACAAGAGGACCGCCGATGCTGCCGTTCCAGCATTCTGTTGAGGGAATTCTTACCGAACCCTTTGTACCCATAATGATTGTATCACCCGGGGTGTCAAGGTTCATTGCCCATGCGATTCTGAAGTCGAGAATGATGCCGCCTTCAAGACGGATAAAGCCTGCTGCAAAATCGTCAACGCCGAATACGTCGTGGTGTTCATAGCTGGGGCTCTTGCCGAAGAAATCTGACTTGTAACCCGAAACGGTAAGCGGCTTGGGATAGCCGATTGAGTTAAGAACCATATCGAGCGAATAGCAGCCGATGTCGCCGAGAGCGCCGATGCCTGCTGTTTCTTTTTCAATGAAAGACGTGCCGAAAGGAGTGGGGATACCTCTTCTTCTGCCGCCGCCGGTCTGAATATAATAAATCTTGCCGAGTTCGCCGCTCTGAACAACTCGCTTGAGCATCTTCATATTTTCATCGAAACGGGGCTGGAAGCCGATTGAAAGCACGGCGTTGCTTGCCTTCTCTGCCTTGCAGATAGCAACAGCCTCTTCAAGAGTAACGCACATGGGTTTTTCAAGAAGAACGCTTACGTTATGCTCAAGAGCATAAATTGTGCATTCGGCGTGAGTTGCGTTATAAGTACAAACGCTTACTGCGTCGCATTCGCCTGCGTCGATGAGTTCTTTGTGGCTGGGATAATACTTAACGTTTTCAACGCCGTATTTTTCACAGAATGCTTCTGCCTTGCCGGGAACAAGGTCTGCTGCAGCAACGATTTCAACGTCGGGGCATTTCTGATATGCCTTAACGTGAGCTTCAGCAATCCAGCCGGTGCCGATGATACCAACCTTAACCTTTTTGCTCATATCTCTTACTTTTTCTTCTGCGGGGGCATCCTTGAACTTATCGAGAATATTTTCTGACATAATATTTACCTCGTTTCATTTTTGTGATTATCTTACCAGCCGAGAGTTTTAAGGTATTCTCTGCTGAGAGTTACGGAGTTAACGGGTGTATCGTCTTTTGCAGGGCTGTCCTGCTCAACAACTACCCACTGTGCGCCTGCATCTTCGCAAGCTGCAAGGATTTCGGGCATATCCTGAACGCCGTGACCGACGGGCATAAATGAGAATGAATCCTCTTCTTTCTCTGCTTCTTCGCCGTCGTCAATGCCGATAAGGTCATAGAGCTTGCCGAGGTTTTCGCCGTTTTTCTTGAAATCCTTGAGATGAACAACGGGTGATCTGCCGCTGTATTTTTCAATGTATTCGGCAGGATTAACGCCTGCAACGTTTACCCAGCAGGTGTCAATCTCTGTTTTGAGAAGGTCTTCGGGAATTGTTGAATAAAGCACGTCGAGTGCGTATTCTTCACCGATTTTAACAAACTCAAAATCGTGGTTATGATAGAGAAGCTGAATACCGAGAGCTTTTGCAGCTTCAGCGATTTTGCGGATACCTTCAACCGTTGCGGCAAAGCCGTCTGTACCGGGTCTGCATTCTTCGGTAAGATAGGGGACTGCAACGTATTTACAGCCGATTTTTGCATAATCCGAAAGCACTGCTTCGGGGTTTTCGAGCATATCGTAATAGGGAACGTGTGCCGAAATGGGAACAATGCCGATTTCATCGCAGAAAGCCTTGATTTCTTCGGGATTCTGATCAAAAAGGCCTGCGAATTCAACGCCGTCGTAACCGATTTCTTTCATAAGCTTTATTGTGCCGTAAAAATCTTTTTCCATTTCATCTCTTACGGAGTAGAGCTGAACGGCAACGGGAAGCTTCATTGGTATCACTCCTGTTAATTGTTATTTCAGTACCATATATAGTAGCATATATTTATTGGTTATACAAGACCTTTTTCATATTTTCCAGCACGGAATAGGGGATTTTCATATTGCCGAGACCCGTACCGATGGAGATATGGGGCTTCATTTTTGCGTGAAAATCCGTTCCGCCCGATATCATCAGCCCGAGTTCTTTTGCCATTGACTGGAATTTTTCCTGCATTTCGGGTGTATAATCCGTATAGTAGCCTTCAATTCCGTTAAGACCGTAAGCTTTTAATTCTTCAAAGAAATTATAAAGCCATTCGTCGGGTTGAAAAATAAGATGAGGGTGTGCAACGAAGGCAAGTCCGCCGCAATCCCTGATAAGCCTGACGGCTCTTTCTGCTGTTAAAACCTGCTTTTCGCAATAGGCATATTTGCCTGCCGCCATATATTTATCAAAGCCTTCTTTGACGCTCTCGGTGTAGCCCTTATCCATAAGCACCCTCGCAAAATGCGCTCTGCCGACGAAGTTATTCGGTGCAAGCGCACGCACTTCTTCAAGAGTTATATCAAAGCCGAGTTCGTTGAGTTTCTGGCAGGTGACGTGGTTGCGTTCGATTCTCAGGTCAACAACCTCGGCAAGCACCTTTTTCAGCTCGGGGTTTTCAATGTCGATATAATATCCGAGAATGTGTGTTTCGGTTTCGGACTGAACGGAAAATTCAATCGCAGGCACAACCTCAATCCCTATTTTTTCGCCCTCAGCCATCGCTTCGCGTATTCCGTCAACCGTGTCGTGGTCGCTGAGTGCAATAGCGGCAAGACCTGCCCTCTTTGCTTCGCGCACAACCTCGGCAGGGGTCATCGAGCCGTCGGATTTGAGTGAATGAGTATGTAAATCAATATATTTTTCCATAATATCACCACGCATATTTTATCACTCGCCAAATATAAATTCAAGTCTGTTGAAAAATATAAATAAATATGGTATTATTGATATAATAAAACTTCAGAGGCATAAAAATGAAACTCAAACGAAAATTTTCACAAACAAGAATAATTGCATTCGGCTTTCTTTCAATAATTGCAATCGGCACTCTTCTGCTGATGCTTCCGTTTGCATCAAAAAGCGGCGAAAGTGCGGGATTCGTGCCTGCTCTGTTCACGGCGGTTTCGTCGTCGTGCGTAACAGGTCTTATCGTTCTCGATACCGCAACAAGCTGGTCTCTTTTCGGTCAGATTGTCATCATCTGCCTGATTCAGGTGGGCGGTCTCGGATTTATGACCATTGCAACGATGTTTTCGATGCTCCTCAAAAGAAAAATGGGGCTTCGCGAAAAAGAAATTATGGTTGAAAGCATCAACACCGAGCATATCGGCGCAATCCGTAACATAACGGGCAAAATCATCGCAGGCACGGCGATTTTTGAGGGTACGGGTGCGCTTCTGCTTGCAACAAGGTTTATTCCCGAATTCGGCTGGGCAAAGGGAGTCTGGTATTCCGTTTTTCACTCGGTATCCGCATTCTGCAACGCAGGGTTTGACCTTATGGGTATCAGAGAGCCGTATTCGTCATTTGTCAGCTTTGCCGATGATTGGGTGGTTATCCTCACTCTTTCGGCGCTTATCATAATCGGCGGCATCGGTTTTCTTGTATGGGACGATATCAGCATAAAAAAACTGAAATTCAAGCGGTATCAGCTTCATACCAAAATTGTTCTGACCGTTACTGCGATACTTCTTGTTGTGCCGACGGTTCTTTTCTTCGTTTTCGAAAGGAATTTTACAAACGAGGGTCTGAACTTCGGCGACAGCCTGCTGAACGCGATTTTTGATTCGGTAACGGCAAGAACGGCGGGCTTTAATTCAACGGATACCGCATCACTTTCGCCTGCAAGCAAAATCCTGACGGTGTTCCTTATGTTCATCGGCGGTTCGCCGGGTTCAACCGCAGGCGGCATCAAGACCACAACTCTTGCGGTTATCGCAATTTCAACCTTCAACGGTATCACACGCCGCCAGTCAAAGGGCATTTTCGGCAGAAGGCTTGAAAAGGATGCAATTCATAAGGCAAGTTCGGTTGTGTTCACGAATATGAGCCTTGCGATTTTCGGCATAATTGCAATTCTTGCTCTGCAGCCGAATATGGATATCGGCGATGTTGTTTTTGAATGTGCGTCAGCGATAGGTACGGTTGGTATGACAACGGGAATAACCCGTGACCTTGAAACGGCATCGAGGCTCATTATAGCGTTCCTTATGTTCTGCGGCAGGGTAGGCAGCGTATCGTTTGCGCTTGCCCTTATGGAAAAGAAAGCGGCGCCGCCCGTCAAGAATCCGAGAGAAAAAATTACTATAGGATGATTTTAGTGAAAAGTTAAAAGTGAAGAGTGAAAAATTTCGGATAGGCTCCGCCTATGACTGATTATTATGGGTGTGGGCAACGCCCACCCTTAACTATTCACTTTTCATTATTCACTATTCACTTTCAAAATAAAACAGAAAAGGGTTGTTTAATATGAAATCGTATCTTATAATCGGTATGGGTCATTTCGGCCACCATCTTTGCAGAAGTCTTGCGGAAACCGACTGCGAAATTATGATAGTTGATAAGGAAGAGGAAGCAATCGAAGATATGCTGCCCTATGTTGTGAGCGCAAAAATCGGCGACTGCACAAATATTGAAGTACTCAAAACCTTTGATATTCCGTCGTTTGATACTTGTTTTGTCTGCATAGGCGAGAATTTCCAGAACAGCCTTGAAATCACAAGCCAGCTCAAGGAATGCGGCGCAAAAAAGGTTATCAGCAAAGCTGACAAAGATATTCAGGAAAAATTCCTGCTTCGCAACGGTGCGGATGAGGTTATTTACCCCGAAAAGAATATGGCGGAGCGTTACGCAGTCACCGAAAGCAGCGAGCATATTTTCAACTTCATAAACCTGGGCAGCGATTATTCCATTTATGAAATTGACGTTCTTGACAGATGGGTAGGCAAGACTGTCAAGGAACTGAATTTCCGTGTCAAGTATAACCTTGCCGTGCTTGCAACAAAGAAAGACGGCGAAGTGAAGCCCGTTATCAGCGGTGACAGACGCTTTGAAAAGGACGAGCACCTGCTTGTTCTCGGCAAAGAAGAAGATGTTCACAAGGTCACGAAATAATGTTGACAAACTAATATTAATAATGTAAAATTTAATCAATAAATTTTTTGGAGGTAATTATTATGGTTTTAGCTGCTGTCGGCAAAAACGGCACAGGCAAGGATTTCTTCCTTGAATATGTTGCAAAAAC
>JAZSBC010000012.1:0-2032 GCA_045602245.1 Acutalibacteraceae bacterium
CTGAAGGTATAAACCGTTCCGTCAGACAGACGGTATTCGGGTTGCTTGCTGTCGGAAATACGGTGAACGTCGGGAAGAACATCACCGTTTACAAGTGCCTTCCAGAATTTGTTGGCATTCTGAATTTCTTCGCCTGTCAGAATATATCCGAGCTCGTTCATTTTGTGGTTTACAAGCTGAACGGTACCGTTTGCCTTTGAAAAACAAAGTCCCGTCGGAAGATGGTCGAAGCTTTCTTTTATGGAAAGCGACGAAACGCTGTTTTTGCGGTAACGGATTTCTCCGGTACCAAGGAAAACAAGAAAAGCAAGGTTTGCCAGAATGAACATCAGAGAATATTCCGCATTTTCAAGAAGCAGTGTGCTCGGGTAAGGAATATCCCGGTTGAAAATAAATGCGTTGAGTCCCGTTGTAAGAACAACAAGCAGAGCAAAGCCTGCAAGATTGAAAAGAGCGGTAAACACCTTTGTCAGAGGCTTGAAATCACGGAGAAAAAGATTCGGAACACAGCAAATATTTATTACAGCTTCAAGAAATAAAACCGACATAAATATCGCCTGAATATAAGTTCCCGTTTCAAGAAGGTTAATCATCCGATGCACCTCCTTCGGAAAGGAGAATATAAACCGCAACATCGTTTTCATCAACGTCGCAGGTAACGCTTCCGTCGGCTAAAGAAAGCGTGTTCAGTGCAGAAGTATCGGTACCGTCATTCAAACCTATTTGGAGATTAAGTTTAATAACGGAGTTTTCGCATTTAAGCGATACCATAAGAGCGTTGATATCGTCGATGAATAACTCGGCTGTTTTTTCAAACAAGTCATAAACAGCAACCGCATTTTCAACATACAGATTACCCGAGCATTTGCTCTTTAATGATGAATGAACGCCGAGCAAGCGGATATTGTCAAGCGATTCACGAAGACAAAATTCAAGCTCCGATGATGAAATAATCTTGTTTTCTTCGCCGAGCAAAATCAGATTGCTTCTTCGTTTTATGTATGCACTTATGACGCAGATTTTTGCCAAAGCATTGTGTGCTTCTTCTGGATTTTGCTTTGCCTGAGTGAGCAATTCTTCCGCTTTTATAAGCTGTGGTGAAACGTCACGGGCAATACGGTCATAGAGTCTGTTCTTTTCTTCAAAACGTGCTTTCTGCTCGTTCATATCAATTTCGGCTTTCAGCAGAACGTTGTTTTCGCTGAGCCTTTCACGGGTTTCTTCAAGGCTCTTCATCAGCTTTTTGATTTCTTTTATATCGTTCTGCCAGAATATATATCCGCCCGAAACCGGTTTGCCGTGAAGCATAGTTTTGCCGAGCTCAACAGGTCTGTCCAATGCGTTTTGCATCATGTCTTCGGACAAATCATCGGCATAAGAAGAAATATACATAGTATGATAATTCTTATCAACCACCTGCGCCGCAACCGTTGAAATTTCAAAGAATTCCGTGTAACCCGAATTTGAGCGGATGAGACCGCTCTGAATTGCACTTTCAAGGAGAAGAGTAATCATAAGGCAGTCAACCGCAGTAAGGTCGGCGTTGATAAGACCAAGAGCATAAAGCACCCAGAAAACAACGGAGCACGCCATAATGATAAGAGGCAATTTCTGGAATGTTTTACTGCCGGGCACACGGCTTTTGATAACAAGAGAAATAACAAAATAAAAGCCGAGAATAATGAACCATGCGGCAACTATATAAAAACCGAAACAGTATTCGTATTGTTCATTGAAATAGTAAATTCCGTTCGGAAATTCAAACACAAGATTATGAAAATCGTTTGTGAAAACAAAAAGAATGAGTGCGAATGCGGGGATATAAAGAAGATTGAGCCACCACGGCATTTTGTATGTTTCGGGTTTTCCGATATAGGTTGTGATAAATACGCCGAGAAGCGGAATGAGAATCATCGGAATATAAAAAGCATACCACAGGTATCGGCACAAATCAGAAAATTCAGAAATAAAAAACCATTTCGTTGTTCTCTCTGCAAGCCAGAATGACATAAGCATACCGACGGAAATCAGA
>JAZSBC010000013.1:0-11026 GCA_045602245.1 Acutalibacteraceae bacterium
AAGGAATAAAAAATGTTTGTAGATATTGCGAAAATAAAAATAAAGGCAGGCAACGGCGGAAACGGCGCAGTAAGCTTCCGCAGGGAAAAATACGTTGCTGCAGGCGGTCCTGACGGTGGCGACGGCGGTAAGGGCGGCAACATAGTTTTTCAGGTTGACGACAACCTCGCAACCCTTGCTGATTTCCGTTATAAAAGAAAATACACCGCTCCGAACGGCGAAAACGGCTCGGGCGGACGCAAAAACGGCAGAGGCGGCGAAGACCTTGTAATCAAAGTGCCGAGAGGTACAATAATAAGAGAGGTTGAAAGCGGCGCCGTTATGGCGGATATGTCAGGCAGCGAACCGTTCATTGCTGCAAAAGGCGGCAAAGGCGGCTGGGGCAATCCCCATTTCGCAACGCCCACAAGGCAGGTCCCCCGATTTGCCAAAAACGGAACTCCCGGTGAAGAGTGGGAGGTAAGCCTTGAGCTTAAGCTCCTTGCAGACGTAGGTCTTCTCGGCTTCCCGAACGTTGGCAAATCAACGCTTGTTTCGGTTGTAAGCCAGGCAAAGCCCATCATTGCAAATTACCACTTCACAACCATAACCCCCGTTCTCGGCGTTGTTTCGCTTGGCGAAGGCAGTTCGTTTGTTATGGCGGATATTCCCGGTCTTATTGAAGGCGCAGGCGACGGCGTCGGCCTTGGTCACGAATTTCTCCGCCACGTTGACAGATGCAGACTTCTTGTTCACATTGTTGATGCCGCAGGCAGCGAGGGAAGAGACCCGATTGAAGACTTTGAAATCATCAACAAAGAGCTTGAGAAATTCGACCCCGAGCTTGCTAAAAGGCCTCAGATTGTTGCGGCAAACAAAATTGACCTTGCCGATGATGAACAGCTTGAAAGGCTTGAAAAATATTTCACCGAAAGAGGCTATGAGTACCACACAATGTGCGCTCCGATTCTTGAAGGCACAAGCGAGCTGATAAGCGCAGTGTGGAACAAGCTTCAGACCCTGCCGCCCATCAAACAGTATGAATCGGAAAATATTCCCGTTGAACTGTTTGAAAAGCAGGCTGACAAAGGCTTCACAATCCGTGTTGAAGATGATATTTATTTTGTTGAAGCGCAGTGGCTTCTCAAGATTCTTCAGCGTACGGATCTTGACGACTACGAATCCCTGCAGTATTTCCAGAGAATCCTTATTTCAAGCGGTATTATTGATGCTCTGCGCGAAAGAGGAATCAACGAAGGCGATACGGTTTCGATTTATGACCTTGAATTTGACTTTGTGAACTGATGCGGAGGATTTTATGAATTCACTAATCGAAAAAACGGCTGACGTTTCTTCTCTCAGTCCGTTAACTCTTGCTTTTGTGGGCGACACGGTTTTTGATCTGCTTATCAGAAGCGAGCTTGTATGCGAGGCAAACAGACCCGTAAATGTGCTTCACACAATGGCGAGCAAAAAGGTCTGCGCCGCGGCTCAGGCAGAGAGTATGAGAAAAATTCTTCCCGTTCTCACCGAAGACGAAACAGCAGTTTTCAAAAGAGGCAGAAACGCCCATACGGGCGGAATTCCGAAGCACGCATCAAGCGCAGATTACCACTACGCAACGGGTCTCGAATCACTTTTCGGCTGGCTTTATCTCAGAGGAGAAACGGAAAGAATAAAAGAACTTTACGCTATAATGCACACTGACGGAGAGGTTTCCATATGACAAAAAGCAAATTTCAGGAACTGCTCAAAAGCAACGGAATATGGATAATCGGCTGTATTCTTTATTCAATCGGAGTTAACAGCTTTTCAATTCCGAATTCCATTGCGCAAAGCGGAATAACGGGTCTTGCGGTTATAATCAACCATCTCACCGAATTCCCCGTAGGTACCGCAAACCTTATTTTGAACGCCCCTCTTCTCATTCTGATGTGGATATTTTTAGGCAAAAAACTTGTTGCAACAACGCTTTGGGTAACGGTTATTCTTTCAACCGCGCTCGACCTTACCGCGTTTATTCCGTTTGATTATACGGGCAACCCACTGCTTGCCGCAATCTTCTGCGGACTTCTGCAAGGTACGGGCCTCGGTCTGATAATGATTACGGGTGCAACAAGCGGCGGCACGGATATCGTCGGCAGGCTCGTTCATAAAAAATGGCCTCACATCACGGTTGGCACGATTGTTATGATTGCAGATGCGGTTGTTGTTGCCGCAGGTATGTTTGTTTTCAGAAGTGTTGAAAGCGGACTTTATGCAATCGTTATGATTTTCGTAAGCACAAAGGTTATCGACGCTCTTATTTACGGCACAGGCAACGGAAAAATGCTTATGATAGTTACCGACAAAGCCGACGAAGTTTCGCAGGCGATTGTTCGCTCATCGCCCAGAGGCGTTTCAATAATTCCTGCAAAAGGCGCATATACGGGCAGTGACAAAAGCGTGCTTCTGTGCGTTGCGAGAAAACACGAAATTTCAGGCATTCTAAAAACGGTAAATTCCGTTGATGACAAAACTTTCACCATTGTAAGCGAAGCCAACGAGATACTCGGCAAAGGCTTCAAACATCTTTTATAAAGGAGAATATTATGAAAAAACTTATTTCGGTTATCCTTATGGCGGTTATGCTTTTCGGCTTCGCCGCCTGCGCCCCCGTAAGCAAAGACAGCATTGAACCCGCAGTTTACCGTATGTATGAATCGGAAAGATATCCTCAGCTCTCAATCAGAGATGACGGCACCTTCTCTCTTGTTCACAACACAATGTCAATAGATTCCACAAACGGTACATACACCGTTGAAGACGGCGTGCTCAAACTTACCGCTGAAGACGGCAAAGTTTACTGTTTTGATATCAAGAGAAACAAAATCAAATTTGATGCCGAAATTTCAGATGAGCTTGTTAATGCTGCCGCAAACAACTATGAACTTGTTGACGGCACGGAGTTCTTCCTCTGGCGTAAATTTGAATAATTCTTGACAACACATATACAGCTGATATATAATATTAAGGTTGAAAATCACACCGAAAAGAGGTTTTATAAATGTCAGGCCATTCAAAATGGAGCACAATTAAACGCAAAAAAGAAAAAACCGATAACCAGAGAGCTAAAATCTTCACCAAAATCGGCAGAGAAATTGCCGTTGTTGTTCGTGAAGGCGGTCCTGACCCCGCATCAAACTCAAAGCTCAAGGACGTTATCGCAAAAGCTAAGGCAAACAACGTTCCCAACGATAATATCGAAAGAATCATCAAAAAAGCTGCAGGCGAAACAGGCGGCGCAGACTACGAAGAAATCGTATACGAAGGCTACGGTCCTTCAGGCGTTGCAGTTATCGTTGAAGCTCTTACCGATAACCGCAACAGAACAGCAGGCGACGTTCGCCATTACTTTGACAAATACGGCGGAAATATGGGTCAGAGCGGCTGCGTTTCGTTTATGTTTGCAAAGCAGGGTGTAATCGTTATTGAGCAGGAAGGCGTTGACGAAGACAAGCTTATGGAAGATGCTCTTGAAGCAGGAGCAACCGATTTCATCACCGACGAAGGCGTTTTTGAAATCAGAACAGAGCCTAACGACTGCGGCGCAGTAAGAGAAGACCTTGAAGCAAAGGGCTATACTTTCGTTTCAGCAGAAGTTGAATACGTTCCCTCAACATACACCGCACTCACCAACCCCGACGATATCAAAAATATGGCAAAGATGCTTGAAATGTTTGAAGATAACGATGACGTTCAGGCTGTTTGGCATAACTGGGAAAACGCAGACGATGCAGAATAATATATAACAGTTAAGGCTGTCCGTTTTATAGCGGACAGCCTTTTTTGAGCAAAAAAATGTGTGCAGCCGAAACTGCACACAATGAAACACAATATGTTTTTAGTTTTCTGTGGGAACGCTTGCGGGGATACCCTTTGTAAGAGTATACTTCTTCTCTTCGAATTCTTCGTCAGTCATCTTGAGAACTTCAATACCAAGGAGGATACCCATGATGGCGTTAACGATACCAAGAATACCGCATGTTACAACACCTAAAACGATACGAAGGATACCTGCCTTCACATTACCCTGCATAAAGCAAGGAACACCGTAGCTGTTGAAAAGAATGCACATAACACCGAAAAGTACTCTGTTATTCATTTGAAAATCTCCTTTCAAAATTTGTTAATTAAATAATACTGCATAATTATGCAAATGTCAAGTTTTTTATCTGTTATTTGCATTATTTATCATTCCGAAATAGAATTTTTCAAATCCTTCGGGATAATCCTCGGTTCCGCAGAAATCGAAGTGGTCCATTCCCGTCATCGGTTCAAAGTAATACCATCTGCCGGGCTTGATTTTATTGCCTTTTTCAATCTCCGCTTCAAAACTCAGGGCCGTTTCCGCATCGCACGAAGGATATCTTGCCGATGCAAGGGGAACAATTCCGTCGTTAAGCTCCCAATCTCCCTCTATTTTAATTCCGTCAACGGTGAATCCCTTTGTTGCGGCAAGCATCATTGATGAGATATAGAAAATCGGGCTTAAGCCTTCATCGGGCAGCTGACATTTAATGATATTGCCCTCTTTGGTGTTTGCGGTGGTGTAAGAATAATAATATGTATTCGGCGCAAGCCTGATTTTTTCGTTAAGCTCCGCGGCGCCTCTGAGGGTCATATCATAGCCGCAATGGTCGTTATATTTATAGAAATTCCATATTCCGACGGGGTTAACCCACGCCCTGAACTGATCTTCCTTGGGAGTCACTCCGTAGTGACCGAGCTGGAATGAGAAAACGAGAAAATTATTGCCGAAAACCGCGCCTATCATATTGAGCGCCGCCGACATAAGCAAAAACGTAATCTGCGGGTCAACAAGAATGTTGGCAACCTGTGAACCGTTATGAGGCGCAGAAAGAGTTATGCACGAATGAACACAATCGTGTCCGCCCTTGAAAAGAGGGCTGGTATCTTTGCCCGTTGCCGCCATTTCATCCGCATCGCCGAAAGCGAGAAGCGATGTGAAAAGCCTTACGGTTGCTCCGCCGAACGAGTGTCCCACAAGGTTAATTTTTTCTTTCAAATCCCAGGGTTCACCCATAGTCGCTTTGCCCGTATAGTCAAAGCCGTATCTGTCGTGATGATGTGCTTTTGAATGAGCTTCGCCGTAGTCAACAACGGTACCCGTAAGCTGAGCATAAAGCTCGCACGCTCTGTCCCACGCACTGCTCAGAGGACCGACGGACGGCGCATAGGCTTCAATGCCTTGTTCGTTAAGAAGACTTATAAGCTCCGTATCTGAACCGACGGAAAGTCCGCCGCCCCAATAAGGCGATAAATCGTAAAACGGGTTATCGGTACCCCAACCGCCCATTCCGTGAACAAAAATATAAGGATAATCGGTCTTGCTGTTTTTGTTGATTTCCGCAGCGTTTGCAGGCATTGCCAAAACCGAAAAAATCATTGCCGCCGAAAGAATAATTGCAATTATCTTTTTCATAAAAAGCCCCTTTCGTTTTCCTTTCTATTCAATTTTATCCTATGAATTCTTTTTTTGTCAATATTTTATTATGAATACTCTACGGACAGATTATAAAAATTGCTCAAATTTCTTCTATATTATACTTGAATTATCTTTAAAAAATGATAGAATTATACTGAAATAATATAAACAAACGGAGGTTGTTTATTATGGCAAAATTTTTATTCTCGGCGTTTGCCGATGAAGCATCGCCCGATATTCTCGAACAGATTGCGGCTTGTAAAGCGAACGGAATCGAGTATATTGAACTGAGAAACGTTAACGGAAAAAACATCTCGAATTTCACCGTTGAAGAGGCAAAAGAACTCAAAAAGCTCCTTGACGATAACTCAATCAAGGTTTCTTCAATCGGTTCACACTACGGCAAAATTGAAATTGACGACGATTTTGCGCCTCATTTTGAAGCATTCAAGCAGACTGTTGAGGTTGCAAAGATTCTTGAAACAAAATATATCAGAATGTTCAGCTTTTTCTTCACAAAAGGTCAGAGCAGAGAAGAATACAAAGACGAAGTTTACGCACGACTCAACGCAATGGTTGACTATTCAAACGAACACGGTATCCTCTGCTGCCACGAAAACGAAAAGGGTATTTACGGCGATATAACCGAAAGATGCCTTGAGCTTGCCGAATATTTCGGCGACAGAATGGGCTGCATTTTCGACCCCTCAAACTACATTCAGTGCGGCTCGGAAACTCTTGAAGGCTTCAAGCTTCTTCAGGATTACGTTACTTATTTCCACGTTAAGGACTGCATTGCAGAGATTGATACCGTTGTGCCTGCAGGCGAAGGCGACGGTCACCTTGTTGAGATTATGAAAATGCTCGACCAAAAAGAAGGCGTTTATTTCCTCTCGGTTGAGCCTCACCTCAGAGTCTTTGAAGGTCTTGATAACCTTGAACCCGACGATGCAACCGCAAATGCAATGAACAAAAAGTTCGTTTATCCCGATAATATGACCTCATTTGCAGCTGCCTGCACCGCAATCCATAACATTATCGAAAAAGAAGTTCAGCCCGTAAGATTCGGTATCATCGGCGTCGGCAATATGGGTATGTCACATATCAATATGCATCTCAAGGGCAACCACAAGGAGCTTCGCATAACAGCTGTTGCCGATATCAACCCCGAAAGGCTCGAAAACGCAAAGAAAGCAATGCCCTCTCTTAAAACATATAACAGCGCCGAAGAACTTATTGACAGCGGCGAAATTGACGTTGCGCTTATCGCAACTCCTCACTATGACCATTCCCCCATCGCACAGTATGCATTCAGCAAGGGCGTTCACGTTCTCACGGAAAAACCTGCAGGCGTTTACACAAAGCAGGTAAGAGAGATGAACGAAGCCGCCGCAAAAACAGACCTCGTTTTCGGTATTATGTATAACCAGCGCACAAACTGTGTTTACAGAAAAATGCGTGAACTTGTTCAGAGCGGAGAACTCGGCGAAATCAGAAGAGTAAGCTGGATTATCACCGACTGGTACCGCACTCAGGCATATTATAATTCAGGCGGATGGCGTGCAACCTGGAAGGGCGAAGGCGGCGGCGTGCTTCTTAATCAGTGTCCCCATAATCTCGACCTCTGGCAGTGGATCTGCGGTCTTCCCGTTAAAGTGAGAGCATTCTGTCACGAAGGCAAATGGCATGATATCGAAGTTGAAGACGACGTTACGATTTATGTTGAATATGCTAACGGTGCAACCGGTACGTTCATAACAACAACCGGCGACTGCCCTGGCACAAACCGATTCGAAATCACTCTTGACGGCGGTAAGCTCGTTTGCGAAGATAACAAGCTCCGTCTTTATAAGCTCAACGGCAGAGTTTCGGAGCATTGCGCAACCGCAGAAGAAGGCTTCGGCTGGGTTGAAGGCGAATGGATTGACGTTGAAACAGACGGCAAAAACAAGCAGCATTCGGAAGTTTGCAACAAGTTTGCTGCCGCCGTGCTCAGAGGCGAAGAACTCGTTGCCAAGGGTGAAGAAGGCATCAGAGGTCTTTCAATCTCAAATGCGGCTCATCTTTCAGCTTGGCTCGGCAAGGAAGTTGAACTTCCCGTTGACGAAGACGTTTACTACGCAGAGCTTCAGAAGAAGATTGCCGCAGGCAAGGCAGAGAAAGACAACGTTGTTGCTGCCGTTCAGAGCGATATGTCATCAACTTTCTAAACGGAAAGGACTTTTGATATGAAAGTTGCAGTTATCGGATGCGGAAACATTTCAAAGATGCATCTTGAAGCGCTCCGCGACAATCCCGAAACGGAAATCATTGCAGTTGCCGATATAAAACCCGAAAGGGCAGATAACGCCGCAAAAGAATACGGTGCAAAAGCCTATTATGATTTTGACGAGCTTCTCAAAAACGAAAAGCCCGATTCAATTCATATCTGCACTCCGCATTATCTTCATACCAACTACGCCGTGAAGGCTCTTTCCGCAGGCATCAACGTGCTGACGGAAAAACCCTGCTCGGTTTCGTTTGATGAAATCGAAAAGCTTCGCAACGCACAGAAAGAAAGCGGCAAGCAGCTTGGTGTTTGTTTTCAGAACAGATACAACAACTGCGTTTGCCTTGCCAAAAAGATGATTGAAGAAAAATCCCTCGGTGAGCTTTTGTCAATCCGTGCTTTTGTAACCTGGAGCAGAGGCGAAGATTACTACGGCGACGATTGGCACGGCACTGCCGATAAGGAATGCGGCGGCGTGCTGATAAACCAGGCAATTCACACGGTTGATCTTGTTCAGTATTTCGGCGGCAAATGCAAAAAAGTTACCGCCCACGTTTCAAACGACCATCTCAAAGGCATAATAGAAGTTGAGGATAACGCAAGCGTTATTATGGAGCTTGACGGCGGAAAAACCGCAATGCTCTATGCCACAACGGCTTATGCCGAAAATTCCGACGTTCTCATTGACCTTTCGTTTGAAAAAGGAAGGCTCAGGCTTGAGGGCGACAGAATTTATTCGATTGACGGCAATTCGGATATTACCGAAATCGGCGAAAGACCCGAGGCGATTTATCACGGTCAGAGTTACTGGGGCGTAGGCCACTCGATTCTGATTAACGACTATTATGATTGCCTTAAAAATAACAAAAAATTTGAAATTGATGCTTTTGAAGGCTCGGATGCGGCAAAAATTGTTTTTGCGGCATATGAATCATCCGAAACGGGCAAAAGCGTTGATATTCCATAAGGAGAAATTATTATGTTTCACGAAAATTTAAAGGGCAGAGTTGCCGTTATCACGGGCGGCGGCGGTGTGCTTTGCAGCGGATTCGCAAAAGACCTTGCCGCACTCGGCGTTAAGGTTGCAGTGCTTGACCTCAGAGAAGATGCCGCACAGACTGTTGTTGACGAAATCACAGCGGCAGGCGGAACGGCTCTTGCAGTCGGCTGTAACGTGCTTGAGGCGGAAAGCCTTGAAGCGGCAAGAGCAAAGGTTACGGCTGAACTCGGCGTTTGCGATATTCTTATCAACGGCGCAGGCGGAAACTCCCCCCTCGGCACAACAACAAAGGATACTCTTGAACTCAAGGATATGGCTGAAAAGGCAGATGGTGTTAAAACGTTCTTTGACCTTGATGCAAAGGGTATTGAGTTCGTTTTCAACCTCAATTTCCTCGGCACACTGCTCACAACCCAGTGCTTTGCCAAAGATATGGTCGGCAGAGAAAACGCCACCATTCTCAACGTTTCATCAATGAATTCATTCAAACCCCTCACAAGAATCCCTGCATACTCGGCGGCAAAGGCGGCTATTTCAAACTTTACTCAGTGGATGGCTGTTCACTTTGCAGACGTTGGCATAAGAGTTAACGCCATCGCTCCGGGATTCTTCTCAACAATACAGAACGCAAAGCTTCTCTATAACGAAGACGGTTCACTCACCGAGCGTTCAAACAAAATTATAACCCACACTCCCATGCGTCGCTTCGGCGTACCCGCAGACCTTACGGGCGCACTCGTATTCCTCTGCGACGAACAGTATTCAGGCTTCGTAACGGGTGTTGTTCTTCCCGTTGACGGCGGCTTCTCGGCATATTCAGGCGTGTAAGCTAAAATTAAAATGGCTTGTATGGATAACCATACAAGCCATTGTTTTATTTGTTCATATAATCCATCAGTCCGTGCCAGTCGTCACGGGAGAAATAATGCCTGCCTTTTCTGTGGCAAAGTGCCACGTTACCCTCGTTAAGGTATCTGTCGGTTTTGAGATAATCATCATCGCTGTAAACAAAACCTTTTTTGCCGTAAAGTTCATAGACCTCAGACGATGCGGCGCAGAAAAGGAATTCAAGGTTGGGACCTGCCCAGATATCCTCTTCTGCAGATGCAATATGCACCTTACGGGGAGCAATGAGTGCGGAGAGAAAATGCTGTTCAAACGGTGTTTCATCGTCTTTGCCGCAGAAAGTTTTGTAGTTTTCGCAGAACCAGAACGGAAAGTTTCTGTTTATATCGGCAATGGTTTCATTTCCCTCTCCCTTGCCTCTGTTGAGCGAGTCGCCGCTGCAACCGGAACAGTTTGAATGCGCAACAGCAAAACGGGTATCGCAAGCCGCTGTCAGAAGAGCGGTTTTGCCGAGCCTTGAATGACCGCAGACACAGATATTTTCTTTATCAACCTCGTCACGGGTCTGAAGAAAATCCATAACTCTCATCGCAGCCCACGCCCACATAGCTATTTTGCCGCAGGAATACCGTGTTCTTTCGCTGTTCTTATAGATAACGCCTGCAAGACCGTTTGTGAAATCGCCGTCATCGCTCGTTACGTTCTGATAGCAGAATGATGCGCAGCCGAAGCCGTTATCAATAATTTCTTCGGTAGGCATATATTTATCAGGCACGTCGGGTCTGAAATTGATATGCACAAAGGTTTTGAATTTATCGCCCTTTTTTGGGTAAACGTAAGTTACGGGGAACTTGAAATCTTCACCGTTAACCGTGCAGATTATTTCAAGCTCAATGTAAACCGCCTTGCCTGCACAATAGCGGATTTTGTCTTCTTCAATAATATTGAAAGCCACCTTTTCGGGTGCTTCGGGAATATATCCGTACTCATTTTCAAGCATTGATTTGAGAACAAGCGGTCTGACTTTTTCCCATTCTTTAACGGTTTTTGCTCTTTCGCCGTTTATACATAACGGCGACGGCAGATTTAGCGCTTCAAGTTTTTCTTTTATCATAACTATCTTCCTTTTTCACTCGGATGACGGAAATATATCCATCAGGATTATGCATCAATTCATAATAAAAAATATCTGAAAAATTTATATCGGTGCATTAAGATTGATGAGATAGATTTTTGTCAGCAGAGTGAAAAAGCACAGTCAATACTTTGTGTATTGACGAGCATTTTGAACTCGGATGACGGAAATATAGCCATCAAGATTATGCACAAGATATAATTTTTAAGATATAAAAAAATAAAAGGCAGGGGTACGCATACCTCTGCCGCTTTATTTTAGACTTATGCTTCCTTAACAACTACCTGCTTGCCGTTATAATAACCGCAC
>JAZSBC010000014.1:0-20240 GCA_045602245.1 Acutalibacteraceae bacterium
ATAAGCTTTGCCATATTGAAAGCTTTTTTGACAATCATTGTTACAAGATCCTGAGGAGTTGTTACAATAACAATACCGTCAACCGGAAGATTCTGGAACACGGTGAGCGAAACATCGCCTGTTCCGGGAGGCATATCAACAAACATATAGTCAACGTCGCCCCACGCAACGTCCTTCCAGAACTGCTGAATAACACCTGAGATAACGGGGCCTCTCCATACTACTGGTGACTCTTCGTTTTCAAGAAGAAGATTGATTGACATAATCTTGATTCCCGTTTTGCTCTCTTCCGGAAGAAGTCCGCTTTCGTCAGCCTTTGCTCTGCCCTTGATACCGAATGACTTTGGAATTGAAGGGCCTGTGATATCGGCATCAAGCACGGCGCACGAATTGCCTCTTGCCTGCATAGCGCTTGCAAGCATTGAGGTTACGAGCGACTTACCGACGCCGCCCTTACCGCTCACAACACCGATAACCTTTTTGATATTGCTGAAAGGACCGCAGGGAATTCTCATATCCTGCGCTTCTTTTCTTGAATCACAATTACTTGCGCAACTTGAACAGTTGCCGCTGCATCCTGAACTCATTGTTAATTCTCCTATCTTAAACTTAATTTATAAACAAACTTATTACAAAGCCCAAAGCATAGATTGCGGGCATATGAACAACGTAAATCGGCAGAGTGTATCTGCCCAAAAATCCCAAAAACGGAATTCTTTTTTTCTTTGTCCATTCGGGATAGCCTTTTTCCAATAAAACAAAACCTGCAAAAACTCCCGAAAGAAAAATAAAAAAGTTTGGCAAAAGCGGAAAATAATCCGCTGAATAAAAGGTTTCGGAATATATACCGAGAGGCGCAAGAATATCGGTTTCATAAAGCATATCGGGAATTTTAAAAGCAATAAGCTCGCCGTAGCTTAATATTCCGTCAGCAACGTTGCTTGTAAAAGGATAAAGCGCCGCACATAATATTATTCCGATAACGGGTGAAATCCTTGAAAAAAACTTTGAAAACAAAGCATAAATCAATATGGAAACCGAGAGAAAATGAAGAATTCCGAAATATATTTCGCAATCTTCAAACCCGATAAGCGGCATAACGGTTACCGTTACAACGGTAAAACCGAGCGCAATACCGAGAAGTATTATTCCCCTTTTGAGGTTACTTCTTGAAAACGTGCATGAGATTCCGCAGAGAAAAATGAAAATTCCTGCAAAAAAAGGCTGTACGGGCATAAAAAACTCAAAAAGAACGTCTGCCCATTCCCACGCAAAAAACATATCGAAAAGATAGAATGCGTGATAAAAAATCATACACAGAATCGAAAAGCCTCTGAGTTCGTCGATAAAAAATATTCGGTTTTTATCTGAAGCTCTGTTTCCCATAAATTCACCTCATATTATTTTATCATAAAGTATTAAAAATGCAAGGGTTTATTGACTTTATTGTTATTTTGTTTTAGAATAAATATAATTATAAAAGCACGGAGATTATTATGATAGAAAAAATAAGAGATTTACTTTTCAAATATTTCAAAAAAGAGAGTTTCATCGGCAAGCTTATAAACAGATTCGTAACAAAAGAATTTATAACCTATATCGTTTTCGGTGTTCTTACAACAATTTTAAATTTCGCTGTTTATCAGAGCTTTCACGAATTGTTTCTCGCTATCGGATGGGAAGGCACTCTCCATAATATTATGCCTGACAACGAATTTATCCGTCAGGTTTTTGAGAACGAAGACCCTTGTTATCTTGATGCCAACTCAATCGCCTGGGTAGCGGGCGTTATCTTTGCTTTTATAACAAATAAGCTCTGGGTATTTGAATCGAAAAGCTGGAAACCTTCGATTGCAATCAAAGAATTTGTAAGTTTTACCGGAGCAAGAATTTTCTCATTTGTTGTTGAAACAATAATGATGTTTGTTTTCGTGTCGATTATTCACTTCGATGCACTAATTTCAAAGCTCATAGTCGGCGTTGTGGTTATTATTTTAAACTACATTTTCAGCAAACTTTTTATTTTCAAGAAAAAGGCATAAAGATATGATACAAATCAAAAAATGCTCACCTGCCGAAATAAACATTGACCCGAAAGAGGTTGCCGTTTATCTCGGCTATTATTCCGCTAAAACCGATGAAACAACGTTGGCTGTCACCTGCAGCTGCACAAACGAATTTCTCGCCTGCGCAAACTTTATTGCCTGCTTCGAAAAAGTGCCCGTAACGGTTACCGACGGAAGGGTTGACCTCGGTTTTATGGCTGTAAACAGCATCTCTCTTGCGAAAAATCTTGACGGATGCGATTATGCATATATACTTGCGGCAACAACGGGAATTGAAGCACACAGAATGATTGAAAAGAATTCAATTACGTCCCCTCTCAAGGGCATTGTAACTGACTGCATAGGCTCGGCGGCGATAGAAGCATTCTGCGATAAAATCAATCTTTCGTTTGATAACCCCGATTTCCTGCGTCCGCGTTTCAGCCCGGGCTACGGCGATTTGCCGCTTGAATGCCAAAGAAATATTATTGAATTTCTTCAAACGAAGAAAAACATAGGAATGAGCCTTACCGAAAGCCTGATGATGGTTCCCGTAAAATCCGTTACGGCAATTATCGGCATCGGGAAAGAAAAAAATAAATGCACGGGACCGGGTTGTATGATTTGCAAAAACGGCAACTGCCCGTATAGGTGATTAATATGAAAGTTCTTGAAAAAATCAAATCATCAATAACATACTGTGACGGCGGCGCAGGCACTCTGCTTCAGTCGTGGGGTCTTAAAGCGGGAGAATATCCCGAAACGTGGAATATCACAAAGCCCGAAAAAATAATCGAAATGCACCGTCTTTATCTTGAAGCGGGTGCAGAGATTATCACCTCCTGCACATTTGGTGCAAACAGGCTCAAATTTGATAATCTTGAAGATATTATCACTGCCGCAATCGCCAACGCAAAAAAAGCCTGCGAGGGCTATGATGCATACGTTGCGCTTGACGTAGGGCCTACGGGCAAAATGCTTGAACCTCTCGGTGACCTTAGGTTTGAGGATGCGGTGAGCATCTTTTCAGAATCAATAAAAATCGGTGCAAAAGCAGGTGCAGATCTTGTACTGATTGAAACAATGAACGACAGCCTTGAAGCAAAAGCAGCTGTTATTGCGGCAAAAGAAAGCTGCGATCTGCCCGTGTTCATAACCTGCGTTTATGATGAAGAAAAGAAGCTTATGACGGGCGCTGACCCTGCCGCAATGATTGCAATGCTTGAGGGTCTCGGCGTTGACGCGCTCGGAATCAACTGTTCGCTCGGTCCGAAGCAGATGCTTGAAATTGTTCCCGAATTCATAAAAAACGCAAGTGTACCCGTTATTGTAAATCCCAACGCAGGCCTGCCCAGAAGTGAAAACGGAGAAACTGTTTTTGACGTTGACGCAGATGAATTTTCCGATATTATGTGCGACATCGTTAAATCGGGCGCAACGATTATCGGCGGCTGCTGCGGTACAACCCCCGAGCATATCGCAAAAACGGTTGAGAAAACAAAGAATCTTCCGTTTAAACTTCCCGAAAAGAAAAGCCATACGGTTATTTCATCATATACTCATGCTGTAAAAATCGGCGATATACCCGTAATCATCGGCGAAAGAATCAACCCTACGGGCAAAAAGCTTTTCAAAGAAGCGCTTCGCAAAAATGATATAAATTACATTCTCGGCGAAGGTCTTGCACAGAATAAAAAAGGTGTTTCCGTGCTTGACGTCAACGTAGGTTTGCCCGAAATTGACGAGCCTGAAATGATGGTAAACGTTATAAAAGCTCTTCAGGGCGTTATCGACTTGCCTCTTCAGATTGACACCGTTGACCCCGTTGCAATGGAAAGAGCAATGAGAATTTATAACGGCAAACCGCTTGTAAATTCCGTCAGCGGCAAAGAAGAAAGTATGAACGCTGTATTTCCGCTTATCAAAAAATACGGCGGAGTTGTGATTGCCGTTACCCTTGACGAAAACGGAATTCCCGAAACTGCCGAAGGCAGAGTTGAAATTGCAAAAAAAATAATCGCCCGTGCCGCAGAATACGGCATTGACGAAAAAGATATTATCGTTGACCCTCTTGCAATGGCTGTTTCAAGCGACGGCAACAGCGCAAACGTTACGCTTGAAGCTGTTAAAACGCTTCACGAATCGGGAATCAAAACCAGCCTCGGCGTTTCAAACATTTCATTTGGTCTGCCCTCAAGACCCGACGTGAACGCTGTTTTCTACACAATGGCTATGCAAAACGGTCTTGACTGCGCCATTATCAATCCGTTCTCCGTTGAAATGATGAAAGCGTGGCATTGCTTCACGGCGCTGACGGGAAAAGACGAAAACTGCACGGATTATATTGAATTTGCTTCGTCACTTGCGCCGAGCGAAACCTCACCTGCGGCAAAAAACGACAAAACCCTTGACGGCTGTATTATCAGCGGACTTAAGGAGCAGGCAGGGTTTGCGGCGGCTGAAATGCTTAAGACCGTTTCTCCGCTTGAAATTATCGACATAATGATTATCCCCGCCCTCAACACCGTCGGCAAGGGCTTTGAAGAAAAGAAAGTATATCTGCCGCAGCTTCTTATGAGCGCTCAGGCGGCGAAAGAAGCCTTTGATGCAATAAAATCAGCAATTCCCGCAGGCGAAAACAAGAAGGGCAAAATCGTTATTGCAACGGTCAAGGGCGATATTCACGATATCGGCAAAAACATCGTTAAAGTTCTTCTTGAAAACTACGGCTACGACGTTTATGACCTCGGCAAAGACGTTGCGCCCGAAAAAATCGTTGATACCGTTATCAAAGAAAATATCCGCCTTGTGGGCTTAAGCGCACTTATGACAACAACAGTTCCTGCGATGGAAGAAACGATAAAACAGCTCCGTGATGCCGCACCTGAATGTAAAGTTATGGTAGGCGGCGCGGTAATGACGGAGGAATATGCCGAAATGATCGGAGCCGACAGCTACGGCACGGATGCAATGTCCGCAGTCAGATACGCAGAAAAAATATTCGGATAAAAAAATCCCCGTTGACTTTTTGTCAACGGGTTTTTATGTTCATCTTAATAAGTTACTCTGAGTCTCATAGGGATACGGAAATCAATTAAAGACAGCGTAACGTCGCTGATATTCATTTCTGCGTTGCCGAAAACGAAGTCAACGTCATAATTCCAGGTGCCGTCTGTAATTTCTCCTGTTTTTTCATCAACGATGCATTCAATATAGCTGTTTGAAAGCGAAAGTTTCACCGTATCTTTGCCCGAAACAACCGATGAACCGAATTCTGCAAAAATATCGTTGAAATCTTCAGGCAATTCACCTGCATCAAAATTTTCTACGTCTTCCATAGAAACCGAAAATTCCTTGAATTTTATATAAATTCTCGTTTTTCCGCCCGATGAAGATGCAGAAGCCTTTGAAACGGAGATTGTGTCAATATCCGTTGAATTTGGAATTCCGTATGCCTTACCCGAAAAATCATCGGTATCCGCTTCGAGAATTTCCTGCAAATCGGGAATATAGGGAGCAATTCCGCCGCTTCCCGTAATGTTTCCTCTGAGGCTCATGGTCTGATAAACCTCGGGCGAACCGTTGGCATTGGTTCTTTTAACCGCATCATTATAAAAATCAACAACCGTGCTTATATTTGTTGAATTAAGCGAAACCGTTGTGGCAGGAACGGTTGTTGTGGTGGTGGCGCGTGTGGTAGTGGGTCTGGTCGTGGTCGGTCTTGTGGTTGTAGTAGGTCTTACTGTTGTGGCAGGTCTTGTGGTTGTAGTTGTTGTTGAAGGCTGAGTTGTTGTAGCGGTTTCGGTTGAGGTTTCGGTTTCCTCAATATAGTTAAACGTATACTCGGGATAGGTTTCGTATTTTTCAGAAAAGCCGTAAAGATCTGTTGTTTCGGGGTCTTCTTCCAAACCGAAAAATTCACCCAGACCGAACGGCAGATTATCGGCATTGAATTTCTTATCTGAACTTTTGTTACTTGCAACCGCCATAAACGCAAAAACAAAAACAAGAATAATTGACAAAACTGATGAGAATGACTTTTTCATACCCTACTCCTCAAAAATAATTTTACGCTTATCACAGCGCACAAAACAGATGCCGCGGCATACATTGCAACGTCAAAAACATCGAACGTTCCGCTGACAAGCAAAAATTTCTGAGCAATTTCAAAAACTGCCCCTACCGAAAACGAAACGCAGGACGTTATGATAAAATTCTTTTTATTCGCCTCGGCAGAAACCGAAACGAGGGCAAAATTAAGCGATGCGCCCCATAAAAAATCCACAAACCAGAATCGCAGAAAATCGGTTAATATGTTATCCGGCACGGCATTGCTTATGCCTGAAAGAAACGCCTTCAACTCCTGAGGCAAAAAGCCGTGAAAATACGTATCACTGCGCATAAAAACATATATCGCCAGACCCGAAGCAAGGCATACAGCTGATATCAGCGCAGATTTCAACCTGTATCTAACCATTATAATTCACCTTAAATATTCTATTAAAACAAATTATAAAAGTCAAGATTGTTTATTTTATTTCCGCAATCCAACTGAATTCGAAAGTTTCGCCTTCGTTAAGATGCTGAATTCCCCTCTTTTCGGAAATATCGGCTTTAACTTCTCTGCCGTCATTCACGCCGTACCAGGGTTCAATGCAGACGTAGGGTGCGCCGGGCTTTGCCCAGATACCGAGGAAGGGGCAGTCGCCGAAGGTGAACTCTATTTCATAATCACCCGTAATGCGGAGTTTCTTTGACTTGATATCCGAAAGAATGAGAGCGTCGGGTTCAAAAATCTCTTTTGTGATTTCAATCTCCCTTGAATTTTCGATAAGGGGGAATTTTTCGTCAATGATAAGATTTTCTTTGTCTATTCGCTCTGTTGCAAGTGTTTCGGGCTGTTCAAATTCGATTATATCCCCAACCTTGCAGTTGAATGCGGGATGCGCACCGACAGAGAAATACATTTCGCCCTTTGTTTTGTTAACAACGGTCATTGTGTTGATAAGTGACTTGCCCTTAAGCTCGAAACTGACAAGATATTCAAAATCAAAGGGGTAGCTTTTAAGGGTATCCTCTGTGCTTTCAAGGCTGAAAACAGCTTTTGCGCCCGCACATTCTTTAACATTAAAAAGAAGCTTTCTTGCAAGGCCGTGTTTGGGCATAGTATATTCAACACCGTTATAACGGAATTTATCATTGATAAGCTGACCGATAACGGGAAAAAGCACGGGTGCCTGACCGTACCATATATCGGGATTGCCCTGCCAGATATATTCCTTTCCGTTTTCTTTGAGTTTAAGCGAATGAAGCTGAGCACCCATATCGTCAATTTCGCAGGTCAGAAAATCATTTTCAATTTTGTAATACATAATAAAATCTCCTTAAACAATTTTATACCATAGCTTAATTATACAGTAATAAAACTCAAAAAACAACCTGTAAAAAACATCTCCGAAAACATATTTGTCTTTTATTTTAAGCATATTTCCGTCATCTTCAAGCGGAATAAATCTTGCCGTTTCAAAAACTCCGTCTGTTTCGCCGTTTGGCGAGTGAATGGAGAGCATAAGCTGACCGTCAAGAGTATTGAATATCATCGGATGTCCGCCGTCAAATTCAGAAAAAGAACCTCTTTCAAAAAATGCTTCAGGGTAATGAATCCAGTTGCCGTCTATCTCGCCGTTATCAGAAACAGCCATACCGACCGCATATCCGCCCGACTTTGAAATGTTTGACCAAAGCATAATCAGTCTGCCGCTTTCCGTACGGTAAAAAGCAGGTCCGTCGGTAACGCTTCCCGTAGTCCATATATGTTTTCTTGCCCTGAAAAGCATAATCGGTTCACTTATAAAATGAGTGAAATCATCGCTGAGTTTCGCAGCCGCCATTTCGCCGACCTCATCGGGACTTGAAGTCCATTCGTTAACATAAACCATCCACGGCTGACCTTCGCCGTCAATATAAAGAGTGCCGTCAATGCAGTCAATATTCTTAGGCGTTATATGTCCGTTGCTGATATTTTCAAACGGGCCCAGCGGAGATGAAGATTTAAAAATTGCCGTTCCCCTTTTACCGCTTGACTGCGAACGGTAGGTTGCAAAAAGATAGAAACTGCCGTTATAATAATGGCACTCGGGTGCCCAGAAATCTGCAATTTCATCGGAACCGTTTTCGGGAGTATAAACCTGCACGGGATAGGACCAATTCTGCAAATCTTCACTAACAACGCAGCCGTAACCGTTTCCGTTTGAAAGGCAGGTTCCGTAAAGATAATACTTGCCGTCATAAACAAGGACATATGGGTCACGAACTATGCCGTCTTCTGTTTTGAAAGGATATTCATTATTCGCCGAAGCGTTCACAAAAACACCGCCGATTATCATTATAAACACAAGAACAAGAGAAACTGTTTTTTTCATTCTATCACCCTTTTTTTCGAACAAAACCGCGCAGATATGCTTTTTGCTCATCGGTTATTCGGTAACTTTCAACCGCCTTGCGAATTGTTTTGTTATGTGTATCGGCATCAAGGCAGTAATTTTCAATATAAGGAACAACGATATCGTATTGCTTTGAAAGTGCCGTTGCAAAATACCAGGCAACCATCATTTTGATATAATACTCATCGCTTTTTATCTGCGATACCCATTCGGGATACTCAGGGCTGAAACAATCATCAAGATAATGGCACATCAGCATTTCAACGCCGAATCTGACAACATAAACATCTTCGGATTTTATCCATTTTTTTATTTCTTCAAGCAATTCCGGAAGATGTTTTTTCAGAATTTTCGGCCTCATCATATCGCAGGTTGCCCAATTATCAACAAACGGAAGAAATCGGTTGATTTCGGCTGTGCAGATGCCGTAATCCCTTATTTCTTCAATCAGAAATGCGTGAAGATTATTTTCTTCATAGTATTTATGGGGCAGAATTTTCAGGAATTTTTCGGCATATTCCGTTTTTGAAATTTCTTTTGCAAGCTTTCGCAAATCAGGTGTCCTTACGCCGATTATAAGCTCTTTTTCAACCGTCGGCATAAGCTTTGAATGAAATTCTCTGTATCCCGAATCCTGCAATTCAAACAGCCGTCTGCGTATATATTCCTCTGTCATTTCATCACCTGTTTACCGTTACGCCGTAAATATGAGGTGCATAAGAATCCGTGCCGTTGAATTTGACGGAGCCGTCGTTTGAGAGAACTATTTCGTTCTCCCCTGCCTCAAGGTCAAGGTTAATTGTAACTGTTTTTACGGTATCCCAGCTGTATGTGTTTCTGCACCACAGAGTTTGCGTTTCGCCGTTTGTTTCAACGGTCACGTAGCGCTCGATAAGGTCAACGTTATAGCTGTGAACACCGCCCTCATCGTTGTTTGCATAGGCAAGGGTCATACGGTAGCTGCCGCTTTCGGGTACTGTTACTTTAAACGATGCCGTACCGCCGAGCGAAGAAATTCCGTCAACATAATCACCGCAGAGAGCTGCGCCGTCAAGGCTCATTTCATCTGCATCAATACTTGCAGTAAATCCTTTGTTTTCAGATTCAACAATATTGCATTCAACATTCTCAGATGTTTTTATATCAATATAGTTAAGACCTCTGCGCAGATAAACAAGCGCTTTGCCGTTATCTGCTCTGTATTCAGCGCCGTCAACCTCAAAATCGGCGGTTACACCGATATTGATTTCATAAAATCCGTCATCGGGAGAAACAGCAAGGAACGATTTGACGGATGAATTTGTTCTGTCCGAATCATAAAGCGCATAAACCGATTTATCGCTGCTGTGGGGAACAATGAGCATACTGTCAACAACAAAAGTGCCTTTTTTATGAGCAAGATTTATAGTATGGCTTCCCTTTTCAAAATAACGCACAAAGGTCATTTTATCGGTGTATTCACTCTTGATTGTGTTGGGGAAAGCTATTTCTTCCGTTGTGCCGTCAATATTCATCAATGCAAGAGTATCGCATCTGTCATCGGGTTTCGTGCCGTCGTTTGAGTTGCCGTAGATAAGCTTCAGATCGTAATATCCGCTTTCGGGGATATCAAAATTCACGGTTACGCTGTCGCCGATATTCTCCAATCCGCCGACCATACCCTGAAGTTCGCCGGTTGTGGCATATGCACTGTCATAAGTGTATGAGCCGCCGCTTCGGGCACCGTGTTCAAACTCATAACGAACGGGAAGAACCTCTTTTCTTTCAATATCTCCGTCCGCTTCGGTAATAACAATTCGGTAAATTGCAGTAGGATCAATGTTTTCAATCTTAACTCTGAGCTTGCCGAAAGTAACGGTATCCGTATATTCGTGAACAATGTAAGGTTTTGTTACAACACCGCTGATGCCTTCAAAATATACACTTTCAATTCGGATATTAACCTTTTTGCCGAGATTTGTTTCGTTGAGATTTTTGAAAACAACGTTGCCCGTATAATCACAGCCGCCGCAGATAACGTTTATTTCATCCTTGTTATCATTAAGCGAAGCGATGCCCGTAAATTTGCCGTAATGAAATTCATCATATCCGTATTTTATAACGTTTGCGAAATCGGAATGAAGAACGTCAATAATTTTTGACTTGAGCAGGCTGCCCTCCATATCGGCATACCAACGGAAAAGCCACCAGTTGGAGTTGGGGCTGTTATTATCCGCGGCAGTATCGTTAAGATTGTTTGCAAGCCGCCAATAAGCCATATTGCCGTAAACACCCGAATTTTCAATTTTCACAACGTATTTGAGCATATCGGCAGGTGCGCCGCACTCATACATCGTGCCGTATTCGGTAACGATAATCGGAAGCTGAGCAATGCCGAGTTCTTTCTCAATTCTGCGGTAATCATCAACGTGATCCTGCCAGTAGAGCGAAGACGTTTCGCCGAGTTCGTGATAAATCATAACGTCGGGAATACAGTTGTTTGCTTTGCAGAATTCAAGAAAATGCTTTATCTCATAGCTGTCATAATCGCAGTTGCCCGGGCCGCCGATTTTTGCATCGGGGTCAATGGATTTGACGAAGTCATAGGTTTCTTTCCACGCCTGATAAAACCTTTCTTTTGCCGCATCGTCAAACATAAGCCACGTGCCGTCATCTGACATTGTGCCGAACCACACGCCGTTATCGGCTTCATTATAAATACAATACACAAGCTTATCGGCATAATCTTTCTTGGAAAGCTCGGCAACTTTTTCGCTGACCTGAGGCAGAAAACGAGTTCTCACAAAATCCATATGGTCATAGGTGCCTGCTTTTCTCATCTGCCAGATTTCATCGTGGCAATAATACCAGGTATCAAAGCAATCCTGCAGATAAACGGTGATATAATCGCAGTTGCCAAGCGCAGGCGATGCATTGTCAACGTCACCTATCGGATGCTGCAAACCGCCGATAACCTTCTGCGAAATGCTCGCAATATCAACGCTTTCCGTCATTGCGGAATCGGGAACGTTACTTTGAGCAATGCCGTAGAGATAACCCGATGCTCTGCTTGAAACATCACCCATACTCATCGCCGCATCAATCTCAATTACAGACTGAAAGAAATACGGCAAACCCTCTGCCATAAGGCTGAGGGCTGTGAAAAAGCTTAAAATCAAACTGATAAATTTACTCATAATTCAGGTTTCCAATCCGAAAGCTTGCCTGCCTTCTTCCAAAGAATTTCCGCCTGCTTCACCCATTCGTCAAAACCATCGGGCGTTTCAGGGAATTTTTCATAATGTTCGGTGAGTTTTCCGCTGTTGATAAGTCCGTCAAGAATGCTCTTGATTTCGGAAATTTTGATATTGAGGGTAACAATGCCGATAAGCACAAAAAATACTATCTTAATAATATCTCCTGCTCCGAGTTCAATCTCCTTACCCATTCCGCCGAGAATTTTTTCGCTGAAAATAACGTCGTGTTTAAAAAGGAATTCGTTTGCCTTCGGGCTGTGCCTTACAACGCCCGTAAGAAGCGCCATCAGGCTTGCAAATTCCTTGCCCTGAGTGTTGTTATAGAGTTTGTTTATGCTCCAGAGCGATTCTCGTGAAGGATATGCACCGTTTTCCATAGCCTTTGATGCAACATCGACCGCAATTTCTTCCATAACAAGAGATGCGGTACAGCCTTCGCCGCAGTTGGGTTTAGTAATACAAGCGGCATCCCCCATTACGATAAAGCCGTCAGACACAAAAGAATAGGGCGCTCTGTGATAAGGAGTACCGCCTTTTTCAATCTTTTTGACCGTGTAACCCGGAAGTTTTGCATTCTTTTCAAACTGTTTGAAGCATTTTTCAACATAGTCAAAACCGAAACACGCGCCTATGCCGAGAATAGCATCGCTCCCTGCGCTCGGAGCAAGCCAGCTTTTATATGCAAGCCAGAACTGCGACTGAAGCCATCTTTCTTTTATCTCTGTAAAATCAACGTATCTGAGCGTTACGTAAAGAATATCGTCGCTCGTAAGCGCAAACTTTTCAACGCCGTAATCATCGGGCAGACTCCGTCTGACAACCGCAGGAATACCCGAACAGTCGGCAACAAGTCGGCAGTTAACGGTTACTTTTTCACCGTCTTTTGTATATGTAACGCCGTTTATTTTACCGTTTTCGCCATAAGTAAGGCTGTCAAAAACCGCATTATATATAACTTCCGCACCTGCTTCGGCTGCCCAATCATTCATAAGAACGATGTAGCCGTGCTTGTGCATACCGACAACCTCGGTGGGGGCATCCTTGGGGTAGTTGCTGAAAGCTGACATCATATATTGGTCCTTGAATTGAAACTCAAAAATCCCGTCGCCTTCTTTAACCTCAGGCAGACCGAATCTGTCCATATCCTTTTTTTCCATATGAAAAATATCATATTCGGGGCTGATTCTTTCTCTTGAACTTTTGTCAATCATAAGAACGCTGTAACCTTTTTCTGCCATTTTGCGTGCAAAATAACTGCCTGCAGTTGATGCACCAACCACAACAATATCGTATTCTTTCATATTAATTCGCCCCTTTCACTTTCTGTTTTTATTCTATCAAAAAAGAAACCGCTTTGCAACATTAATTTGCAGAAGCGGTATATTCAATATAGTGTTTTATTGCGGCATATTCTCTTCGATACTGACCTTCAATTTCTTCATCGACATCGGCATATTTTCCGTATTCGCCGAAAATTTCAAGCGCCTTTTCTATTTCAATCCATTCAGGAACAACACCGTGTTCACGCTCGCTTTCGGTCAGCTTTTGCTCGCCTTTTCCGATGATTTCGCAAATAAAATAGCGGCTGATATAAAGAATATTACGAAAATGTTCGTCAATTTCAAGGATCTGTTCAACCGGTTTAACTTCATAGCCCGTTTCTTCTCTGATTTCACGAACGCAGCATTCCTCTGCGGTTTCATCGTCCTCTGCGCCTCCGCCCGGTATGAGATATACGCCCGTATTCAGTTCGTGAGAAAGCAGAATTTTGCCGTCATTAATCAAAAACGCTCTGCTTGCAACACGAATTCTCACGGGTGTTTCGCTGTAAACTCTGCCGTATTGATGAACTGTTTTAATCTCCATTGCCAAACCTTTCATTGAAACAAACATTTTATTCATAAGGAGTATAATCAGACAATATCTCAATTATATCCTGCTTGTATATATTGCCTCCGAGAATATCCCCGTTTGCGCCGAAACAGATTGCACGTATATCCGTCGGATCTTCCTGATAGGGATTTTTTTCTTTTTTGCTCAAGTCAAAATATTCGCCAAGATATTTCAGTGCATTTCCGCTTGGAAAAATCACGTTTCCTTCGCTTGTTTCAACACCTATATGATTGAATTCGGCGAGAATTTTTCTTGTTTCGTTGTTATAAACATTATCGTTTTCGGGACTTACAAGCCACGCAGGATGAACCTGCAATTTAACCTCGGGAACGTTAACTGCATTTGCGAAAATTTTGACGTATTCAAGCGGAATTGTTTCCTGATGAAATGCATCAACAGAAAGAAGAATCTCATTAACTCCGCTTTCAATTATCCTGTGGGCAACATAAGTTATCTTTTCAGAATCATTGCTGAAATAACCGTTGGTTATCAGCTGCCTTTGAGGGATTTTCATTTCTTTTGCCGCTTTATGAATTTCACAAACGGTTTCAAAAAAAAGCAAAGGCTCACCGCCGAAAGTCATAACGGATTCGATATTATATTCTTTTGAGATTCTGCGCACTGCATCAGCTGCTGAATCTTTATCTATTCTGTCGCCGCTTCTGTTCTCACCTTGTGAACAATGTTTGCACTTCCCCGTGCAAGCCGCAGTAACAACAAACTCTATTCGGTTGAGATTTTTTAGATATTTATTCATTTTATATCCTTTTAAGTAACTTATAATATTCGCCGTCTTCATCAGCGCCGTCAAACAGCACTTGCGTAAATCCGTATTTTCTGTATAAATGAAGCGCATTGACGTTGTCCTTATCAACGCCTATCGTCATTTCAGTATAGCCCATTTCCGTTGCTTTTTCAATCAGAAACTCAAGTATTTCACTGCCGATGCCGTGATTTCTGTATTCTTTTTTCACTATCATTCTTGAAACATAAATGCGTTTTTGGGGAATTGTATAATCGGAATCACCCTCGTCAAAAACCAAAGCGCCTTCGCCGATAAATTCGCCGTTGATTTTATATACATATACAATTCGGTTACCCGAAACAATTTCATCATACCATTTATCGGCAAGCGGCTGAGATTTCATATTCCAGATATTTGAGCATTTGTGATAGTCTTCGGGCGCAAGCGGTTCTATGGTAATTTGTTTATCCGAGAATTTTTTCATTAATTCATTAACCTGCCGTTGTGTTTTAAGCACAACGGTTTTATCTTTATACTTATTTATGATTTCGGCATATGTCTGCCGTCTTTCTTTGTTTCTGCATCCGAATAACGTAAACTTTATAAACCACCAATTCAAATCATTTTTATAGCCGTCTTTCCTGCGTGATTTTGTTCTTTTGACCGCACGGTAAAAGCAAGTTAATCGGGGTAACAACAGCAAAATAATCATATCCGCGCTTTCAAGCCGTTCATTATAATACAGATAATCATAATAGCCGTCAATTATCCAGTCATCATTTGCCATAAACTCCGAAACTTTCGGTAAAACAACCGAATTATCAATCTGTTTCCATTCTTTATCCCATTTTATTTCATCAAGATGAAGAACGGGAATATTTTTATTTTCGGATATATAATCGGACAGATATGTTTTACCGCTGCCTGCATATCCCATAATTGCAATTCTCATTTCTTCATCTCCTCTTAAAAGTTATTTTGATTCATACCAATTTATCAAATCGCTATAGTTTCCTTTGAAATGATAACATCTTCCGTTTTTGTTCATTCCGATTTTGGAAAGTCCTAATTTTTCGAGAATCCCTATGGATTTGTGATTTGTAATATTGGCGTAAGCTTCAACAAATTTTATATCTTCACCTATGTTTTCAACCAAAAAGCCGTAAAGCTTCCTGAAAATGTTCTTACCCTGATATTCGGGTTTAAGCTGAATTTCTTCCATCATAAAGGTGTCTGCATTAGTGTAATACTGAAAGAAACCGATAATACCGTCTGCATCTTTGATGAGAACAATCTGCCGTTCATCACGCTTCAGACCGTTACTTACACCCTCATACCAACACTTAAAGTCATCTTCCCTTGTGTTGCCTGTAGGTGCAATGCTTTCCATATTGTCAGCGAGGATTCCAAACAATTCAACTGCAACACTATAAAAATCCGATTTATCCAAAAAATCAAATGACAAATTGAATAAACCATTCAAAAAATCATCTGCCTCAGTTCTTGATTTGAATATAAAAACACTTCTGTTTTCTTTGTATTTATCGAGAAGTTCATATATTTTTGGCAGAGATGTTCTTGCGAAATCCTTGATGAATCCTTCAAATTCGGGGTCTAATTCTTTTTCTATCCACGGCAAATCATAACGTCCTTTGCCAAGGCGTTCGGTTGCACCTTGCAAGCAGACTTCCGTCGGCAAATCAAAAAGAAAAACCGTATCGCACTCCTTCAGTCGCATCTCGATTGTTCTGCCGTAATTGCCGTCAATTATCCACTCGGGTGTTGCGAAAATTTCAGTTATTCTTTGGTCAAATTCTTCTCTCGGAATATGCGTTTTATCAGGCTTATGCCATACTGCATCAAGATGATATAACGGCAACCCCGTGATTTTATTAAGTTTTTCCGCAAAAGTTGTTTTACCGCTTCCCGGGCAACCGATTACTATTACTTTTTTCATTGTTATTCCTCAACAAAAATTTTCTCCATTATCGCACTTCCGCCGTGGTCTTCAATTACATTAAACCCGTTTTTCTCATACATCGCATACGATACGGGAGTATGCTTGAAAACGTTGAGTACCATTTTTGAAAAACCTTTTTCACGGGCATCTTCCTGAATCTTCACAAACGCACTTTTTCCGTAGCCTTTGCCTCTGTATTCCTCTTTTATAACGTTCTCGGTTACAAAAGCGGCATTTTCTTCAAACGGACTTTTCTGATATCCGATAACACCGATTTTTTCATTATTTTCGTTCACAACAATATAAAGATAGTTGTCTGCGGAATCTGCTCCGTCAGGGAACACGTCACGAAACTCACTTTTTGCAGCTCTCAATGCTTTAAATTTGAATTTTTCGTCACCTGATTTTATCAAGTGATCGGCATAAGCATTCGCTGACCATTTTGAATATACTCGGAATTCATCGCTGTTCATTTTTTTAAAGCTGATTTGTTTTAAACTGCTATTCAAAAAATCTCCCTCTTTCACTTCTTAGCTTTCACAATCAAAAAGTTCGGTTTGATATATTCCTTTATCCATGCCGGTACTTTTTCGATTACCCATTCTTCGGGTGTGGGTTCGCAGACTTCTTCGATAACAAATCCTGCTTTGGCAAGAGCGTTAATTATGTTGCTGAAAGTACGGTGATATTTTATAACGCCGTCAACATACCAATGAATTCTGCGTTCGCCGGGTTGGTTATAGTTTGAAAAAGTATAGGAAACTTTTTCGCCGTTTTCGTTCTTGTTGAAATGACCTGCGCCGTCAACAGTTGAGGTGATAATCGGATGTTCCTGCGAGAACAAAAGCTGACCGCCTTCGCTCAGAACGGAATACATATCCTTTGCGAAAGCATCAAAATCTTTTACATAATGAAAAGCCAAAGAGCTGTATATAAAATCAAACTTTTCATCAAGATTCGAAATATCCGTCATACTCACATTGCGGTATTCGATTTTGCTGTGTGCGGATTCTTCTTTTGCAACATCAAGCATCTTTTCTGATATATCAATGCCGACAACCCTCGCCGCACCTCTGCTGATAAAATCAATACAGTTATGACCATAACCGCAACCAAGATCAAGAACGGATTTGCCTTTTAATTCGGGCAGGAGTTTACGCATTGCAGGCTGTTCAATCAAATCGTTGGCATTGCAATCGCTGTCACGCAGAGCCTTGTAGCCACTGAAGAATGTTTCGTTGTCAAATATGTTTTGTAAGTTCATCGGTTTTCTCCTTGTCAATCAGATACAAATCAATAATTCTGTTACGGTAATAGTTTGCCTGCCTTTCAGAGCTTTTTTCTGATTGTTCAAACTGATTTATCCATTGAAAATAATGTGTCAATTCGTGAACAAAAGAAGACAGTATGGTGTAAGCTGCGTTTTCTTTGCCTTCAATCTCAGCTTGGTCTAAATAATCGCCTGTCGGGATTCTGATGTATGGCTCATCAAATGTATCAAAATACCTGAATGAACCCCAAGCCGTATTTCCGTTCATCAACTTAATTGTTTCGCTTTCCTTGATATAAACTACAACACGGATAGGAAAACAATAATTCTTCCTTAACCATTTTGTGAACTCTGTAAACAACGATTTTATATCACTATGAACACCTTTTTCAAAACGTAAGGCAATACCTGTTCTTACATCTGAATTATCATATACTTTTTTATATTTCTTTGATGACCAAGGATTCATATTAATTACCTTTCCTAAACAGATCTATTAATCTGTTTTTATTATACACCACTTATTCTCTGTATGCAACATCACCCCAACCGATCGGTTGAGGTGAGTTTTTTATAAATACTTCTGCATATAAACCTTGCCTTGATATGTGCCATTCTTCAGCTTATATGCCTTTGGTGCAACAGAGGCAACCTCAAAGCCGAATTTTTTATAAAGCGCAATAGCCCGCTCGTTACCCTCAAAACATTCAAGCTCCATAATTTCAGAGCCGTGAGTTTCTGCAGCTTTGATTAACTCGGGAAACATATGAGATGCAATGCCAAGATTCCAGAAATCCTTGCGCACAGCAATATCAATAACTGCCCTGTGAGAAGTTTTAATTGCACTCGGAAATCTGACGTCGCAGTTACCTGCAATTTCTCCGTCAACAAAGCAAGTAATATTCAGTATATCATCAGCATTTCTGAAATGATTTATCCAGCCCTTTTCCTGCTCAACGCTCATTGTCCATTCCTCGGGATAGTGCGACAGAAATTCTGTTTCACCCGAAACCCGCTTTAAAAAATCTATCATTTTCTCTGCATCATCAACCTCAGCAGTTTTAAGCAGTGCTTTAGTGCCGTCTTTTAATTTGATTTTCTTTTCAGTTAATATCATCTATATTTTCCTTTCCTTCAATATATAGTCCTTTTACAAATATTTCTGCATATAAACCAGATTCTGATATGTGCCGTCTTTGAGTTTGCAATAGTTCGGCTTGACGCAAACAACTTCAAATCCGAATTTTTCGTAAAGAGCTTTTGCTCTGTCATTACCTTCAATAAAATCAAGCTCAACGATTTCCGTGCCTTTATGATTCTGAGCTGTTTCTAACAGTGCCTCAAACATTGCAGACCCGATACCGAGATTCCAATACTTTTTGGTTATGGATATACCCAATCCCGCACGGTGAAAATTTTTGCAGCTGTTAAAGAAGGTAATATCACAGCTTCCGACTGGTATTCCGTCAACATAGCACGCAATCACGAGATTGTTTTCGGATTCACGTGTACTGCGTATCCAGTTTTCTTCGCTTTCGATTGAAACATTATCCCAGTATTCGGCATAACGGGTCAAAAAATCCGTTTCTCCGCAAGCAGTTTTGATGTTATCAAGCATCGCTTTTGCATCTTCAATATCAGGCGTTTTTAATACGGCAGTTGTGCCGTCTTTCAGCGTGATTTTCTTTTCTTTAAATATCATTTCAAATACTTCCTTATCTTATTGTTTTTTCAAAACAAGCCAATATCAATCCCGGCTCTGTTTCAAGTCTTTTTCCTGTGTCCTTATAACCACATTTCGTGTAGCATTTTCTGTTCTTATCCAAATATTCAGGGAAGTCAACATACAGTTTTTTCGGCTTTTTTAAATATTTTTCCGATTGTAATATTGCTTCTGTTGCTATGCCTTTGCTCTGATATTCGGGTAAAATATATACTCTTCCGAGATAATATTTGCCCCAACGAAGATTCTTCACAAATGGTGTGGAGCCTTTGATTCTGTATAAAATGCCGCCAACAATTTTCTCATCTGAAAGAATTGTTAAATACAGAAATTTGGGATTGTTCAATCTGCAAAGTATATCTCTTTTATCTCTTAAACACGGATTTCCTTCATCGTGATATTTTTCATAAAGCGGCTGAAAAGCTTTTTGCTGAATATTCGTCAGAATATCAACATCTTCAATTGTGGTTAATCTTAATGAAATCATTGTAATCCCTCCAAACAAAAACTCCCCTGATAAAAAAATCAGAGGAGTTCAGTATAATCGTAATATATGTATAGTTATATTGCGGACAAAACAACATCTGATTTAATATGAAAATTAAAATAATAAAGATAATACATTGTCATTTTGTCCACCTGCCTTTCGTTAATTTTCTATATTGTAACAATATAAGAATAATTTGTCAATAGTTGCTTATAAAAACAAAAAACCGCCTCTACTGAGACGATTAATTATCGGGTTATGAAATACACCCTGAAAACTGAACAAAGTTAAAGGTAAAGAAAAGTAGGAACTGAGAATTAAACATTGGTCAAGCCCTCGACCTATTAGTATTGCCAAGCTGAACGTGTCACCACGCTTACACATGCAACCTATCAACCTCATAGTCCATGAGGGGTCTTACTGGCTTACGCCATGGGA
>JAZSBC010000015.1:0-2890 GCA_045602245.1 Acutalibacteraceae bacterium
TCTACTACCGTACCTTCAATCTCGATCATGTCCTGCTTAGACATATTAACCTCCTAAGTGTTGCCGTTTATTTCTGCATTTAATCTCGCAATAGCCTTTTTCAAGGCTCTGTTGGTTGCCGTTTCGTCTTCTGTCAACGAAAAACCGACACTCTCAACGTGGCGAATATTTTTGCTTTTTGGTCTATCAACGGGACGTTCCTTCCCGTCGCAGACAAGAACGCGGCTTTCATCGCTCTGCATTACCGCAAGGAGCTTGCCTTTATCTCTGCCTGCCAAGGATTTTACTACCGCACCTTTTTCCATAATCTCACCTTATATCAACGTGAGGATTACGGGGCCGTCTGCCGTGATGGCAACGGTATGCTCAAAGTGGGCAGAAAGAGAACCGTCTTTTGTTTTGATAGTCCAACCGTCAGGCAACTGCCTGATGCCCGCACCGCCCATATTAATCATGGGTTCAATGGCAATCGTCATGCCGGGGAGCAGGCGCACACCTCGTCCCGGTGTGCCGAAATTCGGTACGCTGGGGTCTTCATGCATCTGCTTTCCTACGCCGTGACCCGTGAATTCACGAACCACCGAAAAGCCTCTTTCCTCGCAATACCTTTGGATTGTTGAACCGATGTCGCCGATTCTGCCGCCTGCGACAGCCGCCTTGATGCCTTCATAGAGGCTCTCGCGCGTTGTGTCGCACAGCCGCTGAGCTTCGGGTGAGATATCACCCGCCGCAAAAGTGGCGGCATTATCACCGACATAGCCGTTTAAGGTTGCACCAACGTCAATGCTGACTATATCGCCTGCCTTGATGATGCGTTTCTTGCTGGGGATGCCGTGAATAACCTCATCGTTTATGGAAATGCATGTAGCAGCGGGATAACCGTTATAACCCTTGAAGGTTGGTATTGCACCGTTCTTCGTTATGAAGTTGTGGGCAATGCGGTTGATTTCCTCGGTTGAAACACCGGGTTCCACCGCTGCGCCCGCCGCCTTTAATGCTCCTGCAGAAATCACGCAGGCCTCTTTCATAAGGCTGAGCTCTCTGGTTGTTTTGAGCACTATCATGCTAATCCTCCGTAAATTTGTAAATTCATCTGAATTTACTCAGGGCTTAATCAAGGAAGCCCTTATAATGTCTCATCATCATCTGGCTTTCAAGCTGCTTAACTGTTTCAAGAGCAACACCAACAAGAATGATGATTGATGTACCGCCGAGTGAAACCGTGAAGGTCGGTTCGGGGTTCGTTGCTGAAATTTCGCTTTCAGCAACTGCAAACTGTGTGAAATTCTGAAGAATAAATTCGCAAACCTGTGAATAGATGATCGGGAAGAGAGCTACAACGCTGAGAAGAAGAGCACCGAGAAGGGTGATTCTGCTGAGAATCTTGCCGATATATCTTGATGTGGGTTCGCCGGGACGGATACCGGGGATTGAACCGCCGTTATCACGGATATTCTTTGACATTTCAATGGGATTGTACTGGATGCTTGCATAGAAATATGCAAAGCCAAGGATGAGTACAAAGTAAATGATGATGTATGCCCAATGATCCATTCCGAAAATATCGAAGAAGCCCTTGAGGAACTTGTTGTTTTCAATGGTCTCTGCATTGATGAACATCTGAATTGTGGGGGGCAGTGAAAGAATTGATGAAGCGAAGATAACGGGCATAACGCCTGACATATTAACCTTGATGGGAATATGTGTGCTCTGGCCGCCGTACATCTTTCTGCCGACAACTCTCTTGGCATACTGAACGGGAATTCTTCTCTCTGCGTTATCCATCCATACGATGAATGCAATCATAAGAATAAGAACTATACCTACGATGATTACGATGGGGATGTAAGCGCCGCCTCTGCCGAGGTAACCATATCTGGGATCGGGATTGTAAAGAGAAGAAAGAAGTGAGGGGATTCTTGAAACGATACCTGCAAAGAGTATGATTGAAATACCGTTGCCGATACCCTTTTCGTTAATCTGCTCACCAAGCCACATAATAAGGGCTGTACCTGCTGTGAAGCAAAGGATGATAACAACTGCCTGGAAGATTTCTTCTGCAAGGTTATCTGTAGGTGTGAGGAACTCTCTGCCCATCATACCGCCGCTTTTGAGATAGAAGTAGTAAGCGGTACTCTGGAGAAGACCGAGGCCGATTGTAACGAATCTTGTGATTGCTGCAATCTTCTTGC
Organism: Acutalibacteraceae bacterium; assembly: GCA_045602245.1. Classification (GTDB taxonomy): domain Bacteria; phylum Bacillota; class Clostridia; order Oscillospirales; family Acutalibacteraceae; genus CAG-177. The sequence continues at coordinate 2,193 of JAZSBC010000015.1, forward strand.
GGCCCTCTTCGCCTTCCTTCTGAAGTCTTTCAAGAGCAGGGATAGCAACTGCAAGCAGCTGCATGATAATTGAACTGTTGATGTAAGGGGTGATGGACATTGCAAAAATCGTACCGTAGTTGAACGCATCACCTGTCATCATATTAAGATAGCTGAGGAAGGAGTTTTCTGCGCTCATAAAAGCCTGTGAGCCTGCGCCGAGAACGCCTGTTTCTGCGATGGTTGTGAAAGGAACAGGGATTGCCGAACCAACTCTGAAGATAAACACGATAAGAATCGTGAAGAGCATCTTCTTGCGGATATCGGCAACTTTCCATGCGTTAACAAAAGTCTGAAGCATGTTAGATCACCTCTGCCTTTCCTCCGGCAGCTTCGATCTTGGCTTTTGCGCTATCTGAAAAAGCATTTGCCTGAACGGTGAGCTTCTTCGAAATTTCGCCATTACCCAAAATCTTAACGCCGTCCAAAGTCTTTTTGATAATGCCTTTCTCAATAAGAGCGTCGATGGTAACGGTTGCACCGTCATCGAAATACTTATCAAGAGTAGCAATATTTGTTATTGCCATCTCTGTTGCAAAGATGTTGTTGAATCCTCTCTTGGGGATTCTTCTCTGAAGGGGCATCTGACCGCCTTCAAAGCCGGCACGCATACCTCTGCCTGCACGTGCCTTCTGACCTTTATGACCCTTACCGGCTGT
>JAZSBC010000016.1:0-39332 GCA_045602245.1 Acutalibacteraceae bacterium
TTCAACCCCACAGATAAGTTCCCCACCGCTTACATCGAGCGCAAGGAAATGGAATATTCATATGAAGACGGCGGTCTTTACTACTTCATGGATCCCGAAACCTATGATATGGTTCCCATCGGTGCAGACACACTTCCCGAAAACTTCAAGTTTGTTAAGGAAAACGAAACCTGCCGTATTCTTTCATACAAAGGCAGCGTATTCGGTGTTGAACCCCCCAACTCAGTTACTCTTCAGGTAACAAAGACAGATCCCGGCTTTGCAGGCAACACTGCAACAAACGCAACAAAACCCGCTACTCTTGAAACAGGTGCAGAGGTTAAGGTTCCTCTCTTCATCGACGAGGGCGAAATGATTGTTGTTGATACCCGCACAGGCGAATATCTCAGCCGTGCATAAATAATATAAACGGAGGAAACAAAAATGACCATTACTGAAAAGGTTGCATACCTCAAGGGTCTTGCAGAAGGCCTTGCACTTGATGAAAGCAAGCCCGAAGCAAAGCTTATCGGCGCTATCATTGACGTTCTTGACGATATGGCACTCACAGTAAGCGATCTTGAAGAAGGCATGGATCTCATCAGCGAGCAGCTTGACGCTGTTGATGAAGACCTTGACGAGCTTGAAGGCTTCGTATATGAAGAGCTTGACGACGATTGCTGCTGCGACGATTGCTGCGAAGACGACGAAGAAGAATACTACGACGTTGAATGCCCCAGCTGCGGCGAGGTAATCTGCGTTGACGGCGATATTCTCGACGAAGGCAGCATCAACTGCCCCAACTGCAACGAGCTTCTCGAGTTCGAAATCGACTTTGATTGCGATTGCGACGACTGCGACGATTGCGAAGACTGATAATCAAAAATAAATCCGCTTTGCTTAACGCAAGGCGGATTTTTTAATGCGGAATTCCGAATTACGAATTAAAAAACGGAGTTGCAGAACAACTCCGTTTTTTTTACATATTCATAAGAAGCATAAACAGACCTGCAAGAACTGCAACGAATGCGGCGATTGCGAGCAGGATGCCGAGGAATGCCCAGATAGCGGCGAAGAAATTGGCTCTGTTCTTGTTGTTTTTGTTGCGGATGCAGGCAAAAACGATTGCAAGAATGGGGAAGCCTACGATGGGGATGCACATAAGGAAGAACCAGCCTACGTACTGACCGACTCTTGTTATGGGTGCGGTTTCTTCTTCGTAATTTTCATCATAAACGGGCTGCTGATAAACAGGCTGCTGCTGATATGCAGGCTGCTGCTGATAAACGGGCTGCTGCTGATACGCAGGCTGTTGGGGCTGCTGATAAACGGGCTGCTGATATGCAGGCTGCTGGGGTTTTTCGGGTTCGGTTTCAATGGGAGTTCCGCAGTTTATGCAAAAAACCGATGAATCGTCGATTTCTGCATTACAGTTTTTGCAAATCATATTCATATCCTCCTCAAAAACATATATTATTTAAATTATATATTCAAATTTCCCGCAAGTCAATAAAAAAACAAAATATTGCCGAAACTATTGCAACAATATGCAGAAATATGGTATATTATTTTCATTAAAGACGAAAGGAAAATATATTATGTGGCTTATAGTAAAACAGATTATCGCTCTTATTGTTTCGCTGTTTCTTACCGTTTTCCCCAACAGCGAATTCCTCAAAAGCTTTGATGCGCTTGAGCTTGCAACTCAGCGAGAGGATTGCCTGCTCAATGCTTCGATAGTTTCAGACGTACATATCGACGTTGAGTGGCCCATCGGCGAATGGATATGGGCAAACGGTCTTAATGATATTGAGCGTTCGGTTGACACCGTTGATGCTCTCATCGTTTCGGGCGACCTCACCAACTACGGTGACGGCCCTTCAATGGAAAGCTTCTTCAGAATTATGGCGGACAGCGACGGCGCTGAAAACTGGGTAACCGCAATGGGCAACCACGACGTCGGCCACGTTGAGGACACAACTCAGGAAGGCGCAAGGCAGAGATTCGTTGACCTTTATAACGAGCTTAATCCCTCGGGTCAGCAGATTGACAAGGCATATTATAAAATGGATATCAACGGCTACCGTTTCGTTGTGCTTGTTGATGACGGCGAAGATACCTGGGACCATCCCGATATGGCAGAGGAGCAGTATCAGTTCCTTGACGATTCTCTCGCAGAGGCTGCGGAGAGAGGTCTGCCGATGTTTGTCGTATGCCACGTTCCCGTTGAGGGAGTTAACGGTCAGGATAAAATCTGGGAAGACGGCGGTCTCGGCGATTGCAGTGACAGAGTGCAGTCCATTCTTGAAAAATACGAGAACGTTTTCTTTATCAGCGGCCACGTTCACACGGGCATCAACGGTCCTCTTGTTGAAGAAGCCTTCGGTTTCTCCTGCGTTGAAACAATAAACGGCGTTAACTATATCAATCTTCCCACTTATATGATAGTTAACAGATACGGCGTTCCCTGGGGCGGAATGGGCTTCCAGATGGAAGTTTATGAGGATGAAGTTCTTTTCAGAGCAAGAAACTTCGGCTCGTCAAAATGGTACCCCGTTTATGACCACAGCGTACCCCTTGTATAAAAAATGCACCCTTCGGGGTGCTTTTTTAATGCGTAATGCGTAATTCGTAATGCGTAATTAAGGGTCGCTTCGCTCCGATTATAAATTGTTCCGCAAAAACTGATTAAATTTCTTCCGTAGGGAGGCGAATGAACGCAAAAACTTCCTGCATAAATGTAACTCAATGTTAAGGCTCCACCCTTGGGGGAGCTGTCGCATAGCGACTGAGGGGGTTATATAATCGGGTAAGGGCGAAGCCCTTCCGAAACTTTTCACTCTTCACTCTTCACTCTTCACTTTTCACTGAAGCCCGTCCTTAATTCCGAATTACGCATTACGAATTGCGAATTGTTAATGTCCCCCTTAACTGTTCACATATATAATTTTGAATTTTCTCGCTTTTTATTGACAAATAAATATCTCTTTTCTATAATAAAAGTATACACGTCGGTGTGAGGAGGTTTAATAAATGGATAAAGAAAACAACAAAAATATTCCGCAGAAAAATGCGGCGAAAAATAAGGAAAAATCAGCAAAAAAACCGCTGAATACAGGCGGAATTTTCGGCTTGCCCCATATTCTGATGGGTGTCGGAATTCTTGCAGGCTACGGAATTGTTCCCATGCTGCTCAGCGTTTTCCGCAGAATAATCTGCAACGTATCATCGGGCGGCGGAGTTGCGGGCAACTTTGTTTCGGCAGATATCTGCTTCCTGTTTTCAACCCTTGCGGCGCTGGTTATTTACGTTGCCGTTTCGTGCTTTGCATATAAGAACCTCGGCGGTGCGCTCAGGTTTCTCGGCGTTGTTTTTGTTTCAACGGGAATTATCAGCCTTGTGAAGAAATTCATCGAAATCATCGTCAGCGCAATCGGTTCAATCTTCATTAAGAGTTACGTCGGTTTTGACGGCGTGCTTGACGCAATCTCGGCAAACAGCGTTATTCCCGGCATTATAGTTGATATTATTTTCATTCTCGGCCATGCGGTTGTTGCTGCGGCTCTCGGCGTTGCAATTCTTGTGCTTATCAGCAAGCTTGCAGGCCCGATGAAGAGCAGAAAAGCAAAAAAATCAGAGAAAAAAGAAAAAGCTGAAGCTGCAAAATAAGGAGAAGATTTATGGATAATATCAATAATGCTCCCGTTCAGGAACCCGTAAATCAGGCGGTTCCCAAGAAAAAACTTTTTGAAAAGCCCCAGATTTTTATGATTATCGCGATTTTCGTCGGCAACATTTTTACTTATCTTGATGATTCAACGTCAAAAATTCTGGAAACCGATATAAGAAATTTTGCAAACAACGGTTTTTTGCCTTATTCGGTTTCATCCGTTATATCGAGCATAGGTTTGGCTGTGCTGGACTTTTCGGAATCCGTTTTACCCCTTGCGGTTTACGTTATTTTTGCGATTTTCGCATATAAAAAGCTCCGTAAATCCGCGCGTTTCTTCGGAATTGCGTTCTTTGCTAACGCGGCGGCAGGGCTGATTCCCGTTGTTTCGAATTCAATTCTGAGTGTTTTTAACGGAATCTTTGCGATGAAAGCCGTTGGATTATTTGTAAGTGGATTTGCAGAAATAATAGGAATGACAATTGATTCAATAAGCGTAATTATTGCGGCGGCAATCGGCGTGTTCCTGCTTCTGATTGTTGACGGCAAAATTGAATTGAAGAAAAAAGAAAAGGAGGATAAATAATGGAAAATATTAATAATTCTCCTGTTCAGGAACCCGAAAATTCGCTTAGAACCAAAAAGAAAAAGTTTGAGAAGCCTGAACTCTTTATGATTCTTGCCGCCGTTATTGCCAACGGCATAATTCCGTTTATTGCGGATATATACGATAAGGCTCTTGACGCTTTGTTTGATGTTACAATCAATTCCGTCGAAACGGGCAACTTTATCCGCCCAATGGCATCGTTGACGAAAACAATTCCCGAAGCGGTTCTTATCTTTGCCGTTATCGCTCTTTTCGCGTTTTTATCATATAAGAGCAACAGAATAAAGAATGCCGCCCTTTTCCTCGGCGCATTTTATGCATCGCAGAGCGTCACACAAGTGTTTGTACAAAGACCTCTCATCTCCGTTCTGAAAATATTCGTAACCGTTATAAATGCAATCGGCGACCTGATCGGAATTTATGGCGTTGTATCAAACGTGACAAACTTTATTCAGGCTTTAATGCTGTTTGTCATCAACAGTCTGGTTTACGTTATTATCACAGCCGTTATCGGATTTGTATTTTTAAGAATAGTAAACGGCAGAATCAAGCTCAAGAAAAAGAAAAAAGAAGAACCCAAAGCACCTGAAACCCCCGTTAATTAAAAGGAGGAAAAATAATGGAAGAAATCACCAACGTTCCCGTTGAGGAAAACGAAGCTGCAACCGAACCCAAAAAGAAAAAATTGAAGATTAAACTTGACAGAGCAGAGAAATTTATGATTCTCGCTGTTCTTGTTGCAGAGGGTCTTGTTCCTTTTGCAACAAGCCTTCTCAATATGCTGTTTACGTTCCTCAAAGATGGTCTGACGAATTCTTATACAGATTTTATGACAGAAAACCCGACTGCAGGCACCATATTTTATTATTCATATAACTTTGCTTATAATATTTTCAGCAGCCTCACAAGTTCGGTTTATTCATTGCTTACTTCGGTGCTTTGGATTATTGCCGTTATTGTTATTGCATATTTTGCTTATAAGAAAAACAGAAAGAAGAATGCCGCGGTTTTCTTCGGCGTATATTTTATTGCACAGAATATTTGCGGAATTTTCCTCGAAAGACCCCTCAGCTACATTCTTAATTTCATTTCAACATTCTTCTTTTCACTTGTTAACGCAATTGCCGGTTCGGGAGATGTCTACGACATTGAAATGCAGAATGCAGTATATGCCGTAACAGATTTTGTAAACAGCACGGCACAGTTTGTTCTCAGCTTTGTATGTATGATAGTAATGGCTGCCTTGGCGGTTGCCGGTCTCCGAATCATAAACGGCAAGCTCAAAATCAAGCTTAAGAAAAAGAAGAAAAAGGGCGAAACCGAAGAAACAACTGAAGAAATTCAGGAAAATGCATAATCAAATTTTGAAGACGGCAGAGGCCGTCTTCTTTTTTTCTTGCAAATCGCATTGTATGGGGCTATAATGTAAAATGGAGTGATTTTATGATAGCCAAAGACGTTAAAATAATCGAATACTCAAAGCCCGTTGAATTCTTCAACACGCTTACCCACGCATTCGGCGCGGTTTTATCAGTTATCGGGCTTTTTATATTGCTCGGCAAGGCTGAGGGCTTCCGTCAGATTTTTTCGGCGGTTGTTTATGCAGGGTCGCTGATAGCGGTTTATACGGTATCCGCCGTTTATCACGGGCTGAAAAAGGGAGAAGCGAAGAGAATCGCAAGGCTGATTGACCATATGACGGTGCCGATTCTCATTGCAGGCACGGCAACTCCCTGCACCCTTGTCGGTCTTTTCAGAATAAATATTCCCGTCAGCATTCTCATTTTTGTTCTTGCCTGGCTCTGCACGGGCTTCGGCATAATTTCAAAGTTTTTCTTTTTTGAAAAGCTGAGTAAAATAACTCCGATTGTCTATATCCTCGGCAGTCTTGTTATGATGTGCTGTGCAATTCCTCTGCTCGGTCAGATGAAAACAAAGGCATATCTCGGGCTTGGCGACGGCAATATTTTTTATCTTCTCGGCGCATTTTTCTGTATGCTCGGAGTGAAAAAACCTGCCTGCCACGCAATTTTCCATTTTCTTGTTGTATTTGCAAGCTTTATTCATTTTTACGTTATATATATGTTTATTTTCTGAAGAGGTGAAGAATTTGAACCTTGCCGATATCAAGCTTTTTCAGTGGCTCTATATGAAGAGAAGAGATTTTCTTTATTATAAGCTCTGGCCCCGTTACTATAAGAAATATTCGAAAAAACCCATTGACGAAGAGAAGGTTGTTCTTGCGTATTCGGAGCTTTATAAGCAGATGCCCGATAACCTTGTTCCGATTAAGAATTATCTTGAATCAAAGGGATATAACTGCGTTGTAATCAATAAATCCGAGGGCGCAAGGCTCAGCGGAAAATTCTTTATAAACGAGCTTAAAAGATGCTTTTGCTGCAAGGAATATTTCGAAGCCTGCGGCGATGCAAAAGCGGTTTTTCTGACCGATTATTTTTTCCCTGCCTATGCCTGCAAGCCCCGTGACGGGCAAAAAATCGTTCAGCTGTGGCACGCCTGCGGTGCGTTCAAAAAATGGGGCTATTCAACTGCCGATAAGAAATGGGGCGCAAGCAGGGCGGACCTTGACCGCTGTCCCGTTCATAATACATATACTCACGTCTGCGTATCCTCGCCGAAGGTTGAATTCGCCTATGCGGAGGCATTCGGCTGCAGCGAAGATGTTGTAAAAGCGCTCGGCACACCGAGAACGGATATTTATTTTGACAAGGAATTCGTTGCTTCGTGCCGCAAAAAGCTGGTTGAGAAATTCCCACTGACAGGCAACAGAAAAATCATTCTTTATGCACCCACTTTCAGGGGCAACAACCTCGCTTCTTCTTATGCCGAGAACAAGCTTGATATTGAAAAAATGCGTGCAGCATTGAGCGAAGAATATGCGCTCGTGATAAAACTTCATCCGCTCACGGCAAAGGCGTTTTCAATCAGCGAAAGCGATGATTTTGTGTTCAACGCATCAAACGGCATTGAGATTGAAACTGCGCTCTGCGCCGCCGATACGGTTATAACGGATTATTCATCGCTCATTTTTGAATATGCGATTCTTGAAAGACCAATGATTTTCTTCGCTTATGACCTTGCCGATTATGACGATTCGAGAAGCTTTTATTTTGACTATGAGTCTTTTGTGCCTGGTGAAATCGTTACCGATACCGATGCAATAATCCGCGAAATCAAACGCCTTGAAACGGATTTTGACGCGGCAAAGGTGAGAAAATTCAAGGATGATTTTATGTCCGCCTGCGACGGCAGCTCAACCCGAAGAATAATTGAAACAGTTATGAAATAACAAAAACCCCTGACCGAAGTCAGGGGCTTTGATTTTTATTGGGGATTTGCGGTGTTCTGAGCTGCCGCAGCCTTTTTCTTTTTCTTCTTTTTAACAACCACAATAATAATGATAACAACGATTATTATAACAACGGGAATGCCGATTAAAGCGCAGATGCCCAGAGCGATGAGGAGCCATCCCCACCAGGGCATTCCGTTTTTGCTTTCTTCGTATTCGTATTCGTCCTCATAGTAATCTGAATAGTCGTAATATTCGTCATCATAAAATTCATCGTTGAAATATTCTTCCGTCACTTCAACTTCAGGCACGGTTTCCTCAACAACGGGTTCGGAAATTACGGGAGCGTTGTCAAAATTAACGTTGTTGATGAAGTTAAGGAAAAACAATTCCTGCTCGGGAGTAACTTCGCCGAGATATGAACTCAGCAAGAAGTAGTATTCCTTGCCGTCGATAATGGTGTAATACATCAGATCGTAAACGTCATCCATATAGTAAGTTCCGAAGACCTTCATATACGTTGCTTCAACGGTCCGATATATTTCGTAATTGCTTACCGTTCCGCCTTCCTGCTCGATTGCGGTTTTGACGTTTGCATAGATTCCTTCAACGGTGCTGCTGTCAAGCAGGCTGAAGTCGTTCTCGGGAACAAGTGAAGAAACGTCCGACATCATAATGTTTATTTCTTCTTCCCAGTTAACGTCGAGCGCAAAGAAATAAACGTTGCTTGATAATGCGTATGAATCGTATTCTGCCTTTGAAATTCCGATTCTTTCAAAAACAGGGTCGCTTGCAGGAGTGTTTTTTGTGATTATGCTGTATTCATCCGAAACGGACAGAGTGAGCTTGAGTTCCTCGGAGTAAAACGGATACTCCGTTGCCGCGAATGCGGAAATGCCGAAAGCCGCAACCATAATGAATACGAGAATACCTGAAATAATTTTTTTCATTTTTTCCACCTCAAGCCAATATTAACACACTGATGCGGAAAAGTAAACAAAAAACTGATAAACCCGCTGTTTTATCGGAGTGCCTGTGATTTTGCATAATATTATAATACTTGATATTTAATTAATTTGTGTTATAATATTATACTAAGATATTATTGTTTTCGCAGGAGGAACCGATGAAGAAAAACATTTATCTTGCACAAATCAACGTTACTTACAGCGACAGTATTGCCTATCTTCCGTATGCGGCAGGCTGCATTGCCGCCTATGCGCTGAGCGATGTTGAATTCAACGAAAAATTCAATATCGGAGATATACTTTTTCTCAGAGAAAACACGGATGATGCGCTGAAAAGAATCAAAGACCCGTTTATCGCAGGATTTTCCTGCTATATCTGGAATATGGAATATAACCTCACTCTGGCAAGGATGATAAAAGAAAAATATCCCGAGTGTCTGATTGTTTTCGGCGGACACAACATTCCTTTCAACACCAAGGTGCTTGAAAAAGCCCCGTTTGTTGATGCGCTTATTCACGGCGAAGGCGAGCGCACCTTTGTTGAATATGCAAAGGCGGCGGAGAAAAACGATTTTTCGGCGCTGAAAAACGTTTCATACCGCCTTGACGGTGAAATAATCCCTGCCGTTGAAGAAAAAATCTGCCTTTCGCTTGAGGAATTGCCCTCGCCCTATACCGCAGGCTTTTTTGACAGAATGATTGAGGATTATCCGACGATAAATTTCCAGGCAACGCTTGAAACCAACCGAGGATGTCCGTATTCCTGCGCATTCTGCGACTGGTGCTTCACCGAGAAAATAAGATATTTCCCGATGGAAAAAATCAAAAAAGAAATCGACTGGATGTCGCAAAAGAAAATAACCTATTGCTACTGTGCCGATGCAAACTTCGGAATTTCGTCAAGAGATATCGAAATCGCTCAATACGTTGTTGACGTCAACAAAAAAAGCGGATATCCGCAGGTTTTCAAACCCTGTTATGCAAAAAACAGCGACGAAAATATTTTTGAAATCGGCAAAATTCTGAACAGAGACGGCGTGGATAAGGGCGTTACTCTCGCGTATCAGTCCATATCGCCCACCGTACTCGAAAACATAGGCAGAAAAAATCTTGACATAAACTATTATTCGCGCCTCAATGCTATGTACAGCGCAGAGGGTATACCGACCTACACCGAGCTTATTCTCGGCTTGCCGGGCGAAACCTACGAATCGTTCTGCAACGGGCTTTGTCAGTTGCTTGAAGCGGGTCAGCATAACTCAATAACGGTTTATACCTGCCAGGTTTACTGCAACTCGCCCCTTGCCCAGCCTGATTATAAAGAGAAGTTCGGCATCCGATGGGAAAGAGTGCCTCTTCACGGAATACATTATCCCGCGAATTTCAACGGCGTTCAGGAATACTACGATATCGTTGTTGAAACAAAGGATATGACAAAAGAAGAATGGGTAAAGGCAAATATGTTTTCCGTCTGCCTTCAGAGCTTCCACCATCTCGGTCTGCTCAGATGCTTTGCGATATATTCAAGATATGAGCTTGGCATTTCGTATTATGATTTTTATAACAGACTGCTTGATTATATTTATTCCGATTCATCAAAATATATCTTCGGTCTGTTCAATATGATAAAGAAAAAAACCGAAGACACCGAGAATTCGGACTGGTGCTATCAAAAAGACGTTTTCAGCAAGGTCGGCTGGTATTTTGAGGAAGGTGCATTCCTCGATATGGCTTATAATTCCGATATATTCTGGCAGGAAATAAAGGGATTTGTTGATTCGCTCGGCATTGATGAAAATATCAGAAACGCTCTTTTTGATTATCAGAAATCAATTATCCGCTATCCCGATCAGGAAACTGTTGTTGTTGAAAGCGATTATGATTTCTACAATTACTTTGAGGATATTTACGAGGGAAAATATTCATCGCTGAGAAAGCAAAAAAACAAGCTTACCATTGAGCTTGAAAAAAGGGTTTATTCGTGGGCGGATTATGCCCGTGAAATAATATGGTTCGGCAAACGCAGAAGTGCAACGCTTTGCACGAACCCGAGAGAAAATATAAAATGGACAGCTGAGTAATCAGCAAACAGTGAGGAGAAAAAAATGAAAAACGTTTACATGGTTCAGGCGTCGCAGACCTACGGCGGCAGCATATTCAAATCGGCTTATCTGCCGTATGCTGCAGGTTTGCTTGTTGCCTATGCGTGGACTGACGAAGTTGTGAAAAGTGAATATTGCTTCAAAAGGTTTATATTCACCCGTGAAGATGTTGAAGCCGCCGCATCTTCGCTTGAAAACCCCGCGGTTATCGGTTTTTCAAACTATATCTGGAACACCGAGTATAACAAAGCCCTTGCCGAAAGGGTTAAGGAGCTTTATCCCGATTGCATCGTGATTTTCGGCGGTCACAACGTTCCGCCCGATACAAGCTTCCTTGAAAAATTCGGTTATATTGATTTTCTTATTCACGGCGAAGGCGAAGAAGCCTTTCTCGGGCTTCTTGTTGAGCTGACAAAGGACGAGCCCGATTTCTCTGCCGTTTCAAATCTTTCGTTCAGAAACAAAGACGGCGGTTACACAAGCACTCCCGTTGAAGTTCTTACGAAAACGGATTATCCCTCGCCTTATCTTACGGGCGTTTTTGACGATATTATCAGAGAAAACCCCGATATGCAGCTTGATGCGATTCTTGAAACAAGCCGGGGCTGTCCCAGAAACTGCGCTTACTGCGACTGGGGCTGCACCAATTCAAAGGTGAAGCTCTTCCCCATTGAGCGTGTTCACGCGGAGATTGAGTGGTTTGCCAAAAACAAAATTGCATTCCTCTGGGGTGCAGATGCAAACTTCGGCGCTTTTGACAGAGATGAAGAAATCGTTGACCATCTCGTTGAAGTGAGAGAAAAATACGGCTACCCTGAAAGAATCCGCACCAACTATGCCAAAAACAGACCCGATTTTGTTTTCAGAATCAGCCGGAAGCTCGAAAAATACGGCTTGAGCAAGGAAGGCGCAACCCTTTCTTTCCAGAGCCTTAACCCCGATACGCTTGCAAGCATCGGCAGAAAAAATATGAGCCTTGAAAGATTCAAGGAGCTTATGTCGATGTACCGCAACGCAGGTGTTATCACTTATTCCGAGCTTATTCTCGGCTTGCCGTGCGAAACCTATGAGTCGTTCTGCCGCGGCATCGGTATGCTTCTTGAAGCAGGTCAGCACAGAATGATCAACGTTTATAACTGCGAGATTCTGCCCAATTCCACAATGGCTTCAAAGGAATATCTCGATAAATACGGCATCAAAACCTCAGAGGTTGTTTTCCTCAGCTCACATAACAAAAAAGAAGCGGATATCGTTGAAAAAACAAAATACGTTATCGGAACCGACAGTATGACCGTTGAAGAGTGGATTGCCGCAAATATTTTTGCAGGCTTTGAGGATTCTTTCCATCACTACGGCATTCTCAGGGGCTTTGCGATTTATCTTTATTACGAGAAAAAAGTTCCGTATGAAGTTTTCTATAACGACGTTATGGATACCTGCAAAAATTCCGATAATGACGTTCTGAACAGCGCATACCGTTCCTTATATGATTTCTTCAAAAACATAAGCCTTGAGAAGCCCATTGAGCTTTATTCAAACGAAGTCTACGGCGAAATCAACTGGCCGCCCAGACACGTTGCCCATATGGATACAATCTACAGGCTTGATGAATTTTACGGCGCAATGCTTCCTCTTTTTGAATCATACGGCGTTGAGAGGGATATTCTTGATGAAATTACAGAATATCATAAATGCATCCTCAAAAGACCCAACCGTAACAACTACAGCCGCGATTTCACCTACGGCTGGCACGAATATTTTACAAAGGCTGTTGCAGGCGAATACGAGCCTCTCAAAAAATATTCAAACCGAATAAACGTAAATAATAATAAAAATCCCGAAAACTGGACTGAATATGCCCGTGAGGCTGCGTGGTTCGGCAAAGACGGCGGTACTTTCAACACAGGTATAACAAACGAAAAACTTTAAGATCGGCTTAAAGAAGGAGAAATATGGCAAATTTTAAAAACGTAACGTTAATGACGGGGGCTGTTGATGAAACGGATTCTTTGAGAGAAACCGTTCATACCCTGCTGAAAGTTTGCGACCATAAGGATTTGCGCGAAATTATCATTTCATATTCTCCGAGAGCAACGGCTGAATGCAAAGCTGTTGTTGATGAGCTTGCCGAGATGGAAACCGATGTACCGATTATTACGTTTCAACAGAACCGAAAGGGCCTGGCTGCAATAGTTGATATGATTGAAATTGCGAGAGGTTCGCATTGCATATTGCTTGATTCCGATATGGCGCTTGACCTTGAGTGCGTTGCAAAAATGATTGAAGGCGCAAAAAAAGACGGCGATACGATTTATTCCTCGTCCCGCTGGCTCAAGGGCTGCAATTTTTACGGCTACAGCAAATCAAAGCATTTTCTGAATTTCCTTGCCCAGATTTTTCTCAGAATTCTGTTCGGCAAAAAAATGACGGATTTCACAAATCCGTTTCAGATTGTGCCTGCAGAGCTGTATCAGTCCATTAACTGGGAAAACGAAGGCTTCCCCATTCTTATCGAAGCCGTGCTTAAGCCCGCCAGACTCGGATATAATTTTGTTGAAATCCCCACAAACTGTTATTCAAGAAAGCAGGGTAAATCAAACAACTCGTTTTGGCAGACCGCAAAATATCTTCCCACTGCCTTGCATATCCGTTTTATGAAAAAAAGGGATATTCTCAAAAAAGAGTCTTTGCTTTACAAAAAGCTTTTTGAAAAATAATATTTCCATTCAGCAAAGAAAGGTGTACACTCGGTGAAAAAAAAGCTCTGGTTTTTTCAGGTAAACTATCCTTACGGTAAATCGGCGCATATTCCGTATACCGCAGGTCAGATTGCCGCTTACGCATTTGAGGATAAGGAAGTCAGCGAGAATTATAAGCTCGAAAAGATTTTCTTCCTCAGAAAAAATATCAGCTCGGTTATGGCTGAGATTGACGAGCCTTTTATCGTTGCTTTTTCAACCTATATCTGGAACTGCAACTATAACAAGACTCTCGCAAAAATGATAAAAGAAAAATATCCTGCCTGCACCGTCGTTTTCGGCGGACATCACGTCCCCCCCGGCGGTGAAATGCTGGAAGAATGCCCCTATATTGATTATCTGCTCCACGGCGAAGGCGAAGTGATTTTCAGGCGCCTTATGCGTGCGCTTATCGGCCTTGACAATGCCGAAGAAATCCCCGGTATTTCGTTCAGAACGGAAAACGGAGTTGTCACAAACCCCGAAATGATTTCATCGGAATGTGACTTCCCGTCACCTTACATAAACGGTTATTTTGACGATATACTCAAAGAAAACCCCGATACGGATTTTATGGCGCTTATCGAAACCTCAAGAGGCTGCCCCAACACCTGCGCATATTGCGATTGGAGCAATATGAAATCCAGAATCCGCAAATTTCCGCTTGAGCGTATCTACGGCGAAATTGAGTGGATGACCAAAAACAAGGTCTACGGTCTCGGCTCTGCAGATTCAAACTTCGGTATGTTTGAGCGTGATGAGGAGATAACCGATAAAATCATCGAATCCAAGAAAAAATGCGGTTTCCCCGTCGGATTTCAGACCTCTTATGCCAAAAACAGCACGCAGACCGTTTTCAACATCGGTATGAAGCTTGAAAAAAGCGGAATGAACAAGGGAATAACCCTCTCGTTCCAGTCGATGAATGAAACGGTGCTTGATAATATCGGCAGGCGCAACATCGGCATTGATTATTACAAAGAGCTGATGAAAATGTATAACGAGGCAGGTATCGCAACCTATACCGAGCTTATTCTCGGTCTGCCGGGCGAAACCTATGAAAGCATTGTTGACGGCATCGACACTCTGCTCAATCTCGGTCAGCATAACTCGATATATATTCATAACTGCGAGTGGCTTCCCTGCTCGGTTATGGGTCAGAAAAATTATATTGAAAAATATAAAATCAAAAAATCCCATATTCCTCTCAATCAGCCCCACCGCGAGCCTGATGACGACGACAATGTCCCCGAATTTTCGCAGATTGTAACGTCAACCTATTCAATGAATGGCTCGGATTGGAAAAAGATGAACCTGTTTTCATATATTGTTCAGGCTTTTCATAATATGGGTCTTCTGCAGTTTTTTGCGCTCTATCTCTATAACGAAAACATCTGCTCATATAAAAAATTCTATACGTCACTGCTCGATTATTTCCTTTCAAACCCCGATACAGTTGCAGGCAAAGCATTCAATAAAGTCAGCGGTTATCTTGACGGCGTGCTTGAAGAAACGGGCAACCTTACCTGCTGCGACGAAAGATTCGGCAAGGTGCAATGGCCGTTTGAGGAATATATTTATCTCTGCACGGCGTATGAGCTTGATAAATTCTATGATGAAGCTGCGCCTTTCCTCGCAACCTTCGGCATAGAAAAAGATATATTTGAGGATTTGCTGAATTTCCAGAAGAGAATTATGAAAAAGCCCTTCGACAGCGAAGTTACAATCGAAGCAAACCACAACTTCGGCGAATATTTCAATAACCTTCTCAACAGCAAACCCGCATCGCTCAAGGCGGAAAAGCTGAGCAAAACCGTCACGGCAAAGCCCTTTGCGAATTGGGAACACTACGCAAAGGTTGTTGTCTGGTACGGCAGAAAAGACGGCAACTGCACGTATATAAAACAGATATAACAAAAAGCACCCCAAAGGGGTGCTTTTTTGCATAAGTTATCGGACTCTGCGCACGATGGCATATTCAATCTCGCTTGATTTACATCCGCAGCATTTTCGGGTGATCCAATATACCGGACTGCCGTTCAGAATACCGCGTATGCCTGTAATCGTTGCCTCGTAATTCTTAAGCAGTTTAGCGCATGACGGACAATAAGTGATCTCTGACGGGTTTATTATTACAACGTCGCCGACCCTGTATTTGAGGGTGACAACGGTATCCGTACCCGCTCCGCCGGTAACCTCATCAAGCATATCGTCATCAATTTCAAAGCTTTTGTTTTCCAAAACGTTATCAAGTTTTTCGTTTGACATAATAATTACCTCCTTAATCAGATATCAAGACGCTGTCTTTCAACAAGCTCAGCGAATTTTCCGTTTTTCTCAATAAGCTCATCGTAAGTGCCGTCCTCGACAATCTTTCCTTTTTCAAGACAGATGATACGGTCGCATTGTTTTATGGTTGAAAGTCTGTGGGCAATAACGATTCGGGTGCATTTTAGTTTATCGAGAGAGTCCGAAACTGTTTTTTGCGTGACGTTATCGAGAGCGCTTGTAGCTTCGTCAAACATCAGGATTTTCGGCTTCGGAGCTATTGCTCTGGCTATCATCAGCCTTTGGCGCTGACCGCCCGAAACACCGCCCGAGCCTTCGGAAATGATTGTGTGCATTCCCATGGGCATTTTGTGGATATCATCGGCAATGCCTGCCATTTCGGCGGCATCCCACGCATCGTCAAGCGATAAATGCGGTGCGGAAATCACGATATTAGAGTAAATATCGCCCTGAAAGAGCTTTCCGTCCTGAAGCACAACGCCGATTTTACGGCGGAGCGAACGCAGGTCAACGGAGTTAAGGTCTTTGCCGTCATAATAGACGGCACCTTTCTGCGGCTTTTCAAAGCCGAGCAGAATTCTCATAAGAGTTGATTTGCCGCAACCCGTTTCGCCGACTATTGCAACGTACTGACCCGCACGGATTCGGAGCGAAAGGTCATCAATTACAAGGGGCATATTCTCGCTGTAGCGGAAAGAAACGTTGTTAAGCTCAATTCCGCCCGAAAGTCTGTCGATAACAAGCTTGCCTTCGGCTATCTCGGGAACGGTTTCCATAATCGGCTTTGCCGTTTCGATGATGGGCTTGAACCTTGCGATTGTGGTTGCTATGCCTGCAAGCGACATAAATGCGCCCGAGAGCATACCGTAAGCCGCATTGAAAGCGTAGTAATCCGCAACGGAAATTCTGCTTTTAACGGACATATAATACATCACGATAACGCCGACAAGAGAAATGGCGGTGCTGAGCGTGCCGTTCACTCTCAGAAACATCGGGGTGTTGTATGTGGCTCTGACCACTTTTGCATAGAGCGATGACCAACGGGAATAGGCTCTTTTTTCAGAACCCGAGAGCCTGATTTTCTGAATTCCCGAAATCAGCGCGTAGCTCATACCGTTTTCCTGCGCACCGAGTTCCATCTGCTTTTTGCTGTAATGCATCTGCAGAAACGAGGTAACGAGCGAAAAAGCAACGGTTATTAAAATAATTATCAGTGCGGGAATTACGAGTGCAGGGGTGTAGGCGAAAATCTGTGTTATATATAAAATCGAAAATACTGAGGTAAGACCCGTGTTGAAAACTGTTGAAACAAGCATTGAGCAAAGCGTCTGAATATTGCCCGATCTGCTTGAAAGTTCGCCTGAAGCGTATTGCTTGAAGAAATCGGCGGGCAGAGATAAAATCTTCATCATTGTTGCCGCCTGAACGGAAAGTTCAAGCTTCGTTCCCACCCTCGCGGAGAGCAGGCTTTTGACTGTCTGAAACAGCAGAGAACTGACTGAAACGCAAATCATAAAGATTGTTATTCCTGCCAGCATTTTTAAGCTTTGGTTTTCAACAACCGTACCGAAAAGAATGTTGTTGAGCTTGGGTATCAGCATTCCCACAGCCGTGACGGCAAGCGTTGCCGCGGCAATGAGAACGATATCTGCAACGGACAGCGTTTCGATTATGTATTTTGCCAGAACGGGAAGAGTCAGTTTTTTGAGAGGGAACGGTTTATAAAAGCAAATTGCTTCGCTTTCAAAAAGATTCTCGTTTTTCTTTGAGAGTTTTATCCATTTGCCTGACGCGGAATCAAAAAACATATATCCCGTAAGACCTTTCGGAATAAACGCAACCACGCTGCCGTCATCTTTTTTTGTGCCCAGAATTGCTCCGATTGCGTTTTTATACCAGCCTTTTTCAAGGGTGATATTTCTGCGCATAATGCCGTTGGGGCGAAGAAGATATTCAAGGCGGTCATTAAGATTTCTGAAGTTATCGGGTACTTCAACGGGTTTGATTTTATAGTATCTGAGTATGCAGTCGATTGCGCTGTCGGCTTTTTCGGCGTCGCTTTTATATGCTTCGGACATTTTGGTGCCGAGAACCGCATCTGCTATGCCGACAAACGATTCTTCAAGAATGGAATCGTCATTCTTTTTGCGCAATTTTATCTGTTCGTCAAACCAACCCATACTGACCACCTCCTTAATCGTTGGTTACAAGCTTCGTATAGAAGCCGTTAAGGGCATAAAGCTCATCGTGCGTTCCGCGCTCAACAACAACGCCGTCATCCAGAACCACAATTTCATCGCAATCCCTGACGGTTGAAAGGCGGTGAGCCACCACGATGCAGGTTATGCCTCTGTCTTTGATGGATCTGACCACCTCATATTCCGTTTTTGCATCAAGCGCCGAAGTTGCTTCGTCAAGAATAATGATTGTGGGGTCCTGAGCAAGCACACGGGCAATCTCCATTCGCTGCCTTTGACCGCCCGAAAAATCCTTGCCGCCTTCCGTGAGCTTGTAGTTATAGCCGCCCTCGCGCTGCATAATATCCTCGTGCAGACGTGCATCTCTTGCAGCAAGAATCATTTCAAAATCTTCAATCGTGCTGTCCCACATTTTGATGTTGTTTGCAATAGTGTCTTCAAAAAGAATAACGTCCTGATCAACAACCGCAAGCGAACCTCTGAAAACGCTCTTGTCAATCTGCGTTATGGGTTTGCCGTCAAAAAGAATCTCGCCGCTCCACGGCTGATAAAGACCTGAAATAAGCTTTGAAAGCGTTGATTTTCCGCAGCCTGAAGTGCCCACAAAGGCAACCCTGCTGCCGGGTTTCAAAGTCAGGTTGAAATCTTTTATCAACGGGTCTCCGAGCTTCGAATAACCGAAAGTCAGATTTCTGATTTCCACTGCGCCCGTAAGCTTGCCGTAAACCTCGTTTTCATCAAAAACACCGTTTTCGCACGCAACGTCATCAGGATATCTCATAACGTCTTCAATGCGTTCCATATCCGTTCGCATTTCCTGAATAGTCTGACCCGCGGTAATAAGATTCGATGCAGGGCTGATAAATGATGAGAGCATACCCTGAAACGCCATTATCATACCGACGGTGAACTGACCGCTGAACGTGAGATAAACGCCGACTGTCAAAACAGCCGTATTTGTTAAAACGGAAACAATTCGCGGAATAAGGCCCAAAATATTATTAATCTTTGAAAATTTAACAGATTGTGCATTGACGCTTGCCTGATATCCCGACCATTTTTCGAAAAAGCCGTTTTCTGCGCCGCTTGCTTTGATTGTTTCTATCATCTCAATGCCTGCAACAGACGTGCTTGAAAGCTTTCCGCTGTCACGGGACAGAACACGGGTTGAATTGATTCTTTTTGCAGAGATTATTCTTGAAACAAAAACGTTGGTAACGATTGAAAGCAAGCCTATCATTGTCAGTATAACGCTGTATCTCATCATCACAACGAAATAGAAAATCATCATAAACGCATCAATCGCAAGAGGTGCAACCGTTAATATCAGAGTGTTTGAAACCGATGCGTTGGAGTTTTTTCTTGTCTGAATATCGCCTGCCATACGCTGCGAAAAGAAATCCACAGGCAGATGCATAACCTTCCACATAAAAGCGGTATTGCCGACGGCGGCTGTTTTTGCGTTGATTCTGGCAGAATAAATTGCCTGAATCAAAGAAACCGTAAGCTCTGTCACGGTCAGCGCCGCCAGACCCCAGATGAACGGCATAAACCACTCGGGGTTTTTGCCTGTCAGCAGGCGGTCCATAAAAATTCTGGAAAACGCAGGGTTGATAATTCCTGTAAGCGAAGCGATAACCGTTGTGATTACCGTGAAGGCAACGGCAACGCCTGCGCCTTTCAGCCTTTTCTTTGCAAAATCAAACACGGCGGCGGGTTTGCCGCTTGGCTCAAAGGCTTCTGACGGTTCAAACATCAGGCATATGCCCGTGAACGATTTGTCAAACGTTTCCATAGTCACGGAATACGTTCCTTTTGCAGGGTCATTCAGCACGGCTTTGTTGCCCTTGAACCCGTTGAGAACGAGAAAGTGATTGAAATTCCAGTGAATGATGCAAGGAAATTTACCGTTCTTTTTTAATTGATCGGGTTCAAAACGGTAACCCTTTGCCTCAAGACCGTAGTTTCTTGCCGAACGCAGAACGTTTTTTGCATTGGAACCGTCTCTGGAAACTCCGCATTCAGCACGAACCTGCTCAAGCGGAATCCATTTTTCATAATATGCGAGTATCATTGCCAGCGCTGCGGCACCGCATTCAAGCGATTCCATCTGCATTATAACGGGAACTTTTGCTGTGCCTTTTGTTAAAGGCTGTTTAATCGGTTTTTTCTTTTTAGCCATAACCGACACCTCAATTTATAACGAAAGATATCGGAGAAACGCTTTCAACCACGATATCCGCACTGTGTATTCCGTCATCAGCTTCGCCGCTGACGGCAACGGGATATACCCATTCTCCGTTTTGCAGGCTGCCGACGTGGAGCGCATATTCGGAAAAATCATCGCCGACGGCAACGGGCTGAACCGCAATATCTGTTATCTCACATTCCGCATTGCCTATCATAACCTTCATACCGTCCCGAATTTGCTCAATATCCGATTCCCTGACATATACGGTTATCTCTGAATTTTCAACAACCGCAACCGTTGTGACCGTGGTATCAAGATGCCCCAGAACGCCCCACACACAAACGCCGATAAGAAGAATCACAATGGCGGCAAGAACCATCCATACACCGGGATTGGATACTCTTATATATTCGTTAAGCTGCTCGGGCGAAGAAACCTTTTCTATACTCTTTTTTCTGAATAACTGTTCGTTCATAACGTTTTATCCTTTCTTCGCCTCAACGTTTTCAAACGCTGCATCGGTTACCTCTTCTGTATATTTAATAAAATCTTTCAGTATTCGCTGACCGATTGCACGGTAATCCATATCAAGAACTGCGGCTATCTTCGTTTCACGCGTTTCTTCGGGTACGCCGTATATACTCATTATCTGATCCAGTGCGCCCGAAATTCTGATATCAAGCGGAGCTGAATTCTCCGTTGTCATAAGAGTTGCATATTCAATACCCGAAACAAGTGTTTCGGCTTCAACGTACTGATATTCAGTCCAATTCTCACAGTAATCGGCATAAACCTTCTTTGACCGTTCAAGGTCGTTTTTGCGTATGATTTCAAGCGTCATCGGGCTTTGGTATGCGGAAATAAAAAAGTCCTTTGCAACTTCATTTTCCTCACAAGCCGCCGCCATCGACATAAGCTCAAGGCAGATTGACATAACCGAACCCGTGCTGTCGGCGGCTTCATTCTCCATCAGCTTCCACTGAAAATCACACAGCATATCAACAAGCTGCGCAAGCAGATGCTCTTTGGTCGGAAAATGAAACATAACGTTACCCGAGCTGATTCCGACCTTTTCGCCGATTTGCCTTATTGACGTGACGGAATAGCCCTCTTCAAGAAACAGTCGGATTGCAACCCGAATAATTTCCAGTTTTGTGACGCTTGGTTTTTTCTTTCGCTTTAATGCCATCTCAGGTTTCTCCTCAATTATCTGTAACAGAACACACTTTAGAATGCGCTTTAGAACACGTTCTATTTTAAAACAAATCAAATCTGTTGTCAACGGCTTATATAAAAGAATATATTGTTTTACCCCTTGCTTCAGACGTGATTAAAATTTGATGATTCTGTCAAAAAGCGTTGCACTTAGTTTGATAAATCATATTTAAAAAATATTTTCACCTTTATTTTCTTATATATTGCGACTATATCATTTAGAAATGAGAATGCCAAAAATGAATTCAAGTCAGTATAATTCTCCTTGAAACACAAATAATAACATCAAGATTTGTCTGAAAAAGGAGAAAGATATAAAATGAAAGCCACAGGTATTGTGAGAAGAATTGACGACCTCGGAAGGGTCGTAATCCCCAAGGAAATCCGCCGCACTATGCGTATCCGCGAAGGCGACCCGTTACAGACAACATGGACACAGTCAGAAAACTACATTTCCGCTATGTTGAATTTAGAGAAACGGTTGGAGTAAATCCCTTACATATCAACGGGTTTGAGGTGATTGGCTCAGACATTTAAGGTTGTTAATTTGGTCGGCGGTGCCTCTTTTTGAATTATGAATCAGGGATTTGTCGCTGAAGTACGTTTTATCGGACATACAGCTTGATACAATAAGATTACAGATTTCGGATATAAAATAAAAGGAGGTAATCCGTATGCCGATTATGGCAGAATACGAACTTATCTGCAAAAAATGTGGCAAAAAATTTAAAATCAAAATGGGCGATGCTATTATGCCCAAGGATGCAATTATGCTGAAAAATCCTTTGTGTAAGCTATGTAAGCTGAAAGCCGGCATATGCTCGTGCAGCAAAAATATAGCGAATAAACATTGATAAATATATAAAACAATGATATTATGTGTTTATAAACCGTTGGCTTGAAGGTGATAGTTTGACAAGAGGAAAATATGATACAAAAGAACCGATAATCAGCCATTCCGTTGCGGCGCTTTTCGGATATCTGGTTCGTTGTAACAATCAGATTCACGATTTTCAAAACAAGGCTATAAAAGAGTTCCTTGAAAGAAAAGGAATTTCGTATTCGTATGTTCACGACGTGATTTTCTTTAAAGAGGATGCTGTCAGTTTTGAAAAGGCGCTGACTGAACTTGGAAAAGAATCCGTCAAAGTAAGAAC
Organism: Acutalibacteraceae bacterium; assembly: GCA_045602245.1. Classification (GTDB taxonomy): domain Bacteria; phylum Bacillota; class Clostridia; order Oscillospirales; family Acutalibacteraceae; genus CAG-177. The sequence continues at coordinate 22,425 of JAZSBC010000016.1, forward strand.
AGAGCTGTTTTTTTATCTCGTTGTTGTTTCCGAAACAGACGGAGTAACGGATTTTGAAGAAAAAATATTCTTTGATAAAATAATAAAAACAGGAATAATTCCAAACTATAACGACGTTACAGCTGCAGCAAAAAAGAAAGCGGCAACAGAAAGAAAACGTTTCAAAAAGGAAAATTCTCTTAATCATACAGGTAAAAGAGCAAATCCGAACAGCAAGGATAATCTGTTCCGCATAACGCAGAAAGAATATGTCAACGCAATTTCACACTGCAGAAAGATTGCCGAAACAGATTACAAAACGGTTAAGCCGATTGTTGACAGCATAGTTGATGAGGGCAAGAATTTTTATTCAAACCTCAGCGTGAAGCTTAAAAATAACGTTGATTTTCATCCCGAAGTTGTTGAAGCTCTGGAGAGTTTTTCAAAAGCGATTGAAACTCAGGTTCTCAATGAAGTGAAATCTTTTCAGTATGAGTTTGCAAAAAAAGAAACAACAGTAGAGGATTTCACCATTGCGCTTATAGGAAAAACCAAGGCGGGCAAATCAACGTTGAGAGCCGTTCTGACGGGCTGCGGCAAAGAAAACATCGGCAGCGGTGCTCAGCGAACAACCCGCATCAACGATATATATGAATGGAACCATCTGAGAATAATAGATACGCCGGGTATTGATGCAGGCTCAGACAGAGATGATGAAGACCAGAAAATTGCCGAAAAGGTAATCGGAGAATCTGATATTATCTGTTACGTTGCCTCAACAGACGGCTTGCCTAAAAACACCCGCGAGTTTGCCGTTAATCTTGCAAAAAGAAATAAGCCGGTAATCGTTTTGCTTAATTGCAAAATGAATATCAGCGGCGGTGCCAGACTGAGGAGGTTTATTGAAAACCCCACCGAATGGTTGCAGGCTGATAACGAAAATAAGATTGAAGGATATTTTTATCCCATCAGGCGTCTGGCAGAGGAGAACGGAGTTTCTGAGCTTATCAGCTGTAAAGCCGTGTTTTTATATGGTGAGCTTATGAGCAAAGATGAAAGATATTCGGAATATGCAAAGATACTTTCGGATAATTCGGGGGTTAATGAGTTTCTGGTTTCATTGAAAGATGCGGTTGTTAACAAAGGTGCTTTTCTGCGCTCAAAAACGATTATTGATGATACCGTAACGGAATGCCTGAAGTGGACAGAACGCGTCAGGCATCTGATGTCTCCGATTGAGACAATGCATAACTTATTATCAGCCGAGAGAAAAAATACGGAAACAAAAATCAAAAAATCTCAGGACAGGCTGCTGTCTTCTGCAACGAAAGTGATAAAGAACGCCTATAATAAATTGGCAACTGTGGAAGCAAGCACTTTTGCGGAAGAAAATTACACAGAAAAAGGCGATATCTCAAAAAAATGGGAAAATCACTGTAAAAACATAAACTTTTATGAAAAATTAGAAAAAGAAATCGAAAAAGAATTCCAATCGTTTTCCGATGAAATTTCGGCTGTGGTTAACGATTTGTTTGAGGACCTTCAATTCGAATTTCCCGATATGGCTTTAAACACAAGGATTTCAAATTCGGCAGCCGGCGGATTCCCGTTCAAGGAATTGTTTACGTTTGCCGGAGCGGGTTTGAGCATTGCCGGAACAATTGCTTTGATTCTTCTGGAGAGTAACCCTGTAGGCTGGGTGCTGACTGCCGCAGGGATTGTGGTCGGTCTCGTGTCAAGTTTATTCAAAAACAAAGCCAAACGGCAGCAAGAGCGAAAAAACAAGCTCTATAACAAAATAAACAGTGCCGTTGAATCGCAGGGCGAAAAATTCCTTGAAGAAGCAATTTCAAAATTAAGAAGTCAAAGCAATGATTGTGTTTCGCAGGTTATGGGCAGGTATGATGAGTTGCTGAGCGGTTTAAGTTTCACTTCATCTTTCTGCGATGACTTGATAAACATAATGAGCGACAATATCGACACGTTGAACGTTTGCTTTGCAGAAAGAATTACGGAATATATTTCGGGAAAAGCTGTTGCCGTTTCAAATGTTGAAAGAGAATACGGCAAATATTTAAAGATATATACGGCGGAATATATTGATTTGTCAATCTGTGATTTCGGAAAAACGAAAGGCTTGCTCAACGAAGAGGTTACAATAATTAATATCGGCGAGGTATAAAAAATGAACAATAATTTTAAAGCGGGACAAATTACCGCTGATTCCGAATTGATTTTCAAAGAGCTGATTGAAATTCTTGAAAAAAACAATCTGAATGAATCCGCATTGAAACTTAAAGAAGGAATCAGTACATCAAAACAAAGCGAAAAAATCAAGGTTGCTTTCGTAGGACAGTTTTCATCGGGAAAATCAAGCATAATTTCAGCTTTGACGGGAAACAAAGCAATAAAAATCGGTTCTGATGTCACTACCGATAAAAGCGAGAATTATGAGTGGGGAAGCTTTTTGCTGACTGACACACCGGGATTGCAAAATAATGAAACACACGATGAAATAGCAGAAAAAGCAATAGAAAAATCCGATTTGATAATTTACTGTATCACATCAGAACTTTTCAGCAAAAACACTCTTGCCGATTTTAAAAATCTTGCTTTTGAAAAATCGTATAAAAACAAAATGGTTTTACTGATAAACAAGATTAACAGCGAATTCACAACCGATACAGACGCGTTGCTGAAAACGTATGAAACTCAGATTGAAAAAGATCTTCAGCCCTATAATTTCGATGATATTCCCCATTGCTTTATTGACACTAAAGATTATCTTGATGGTCTTAAATATGAAGATGAAGAACTGATAAGCGACAGCCGTTTTACCGATTTCATTAAATTTCTGAACGAGTTTCTGGCACGCAACGGACTGATGTGCAAACTCACCACACCTATTCTTCTTGCAAAACAAATCACGGAAGAAGCTTTCATTGATATATCCGAATCACAGGAAGAAAAAGCAAAAAGAATCGCTCTTTCCAGATTGGGAAGGCTGGTTGACAGACACAGAACGGAAGCGTCCAGAAATTGGGAATATATAATTTCTGAAGAAATTTATTCCTTTATGCATCAGGGTTTTGATTTTGTTAACTCTCTGGGTGAAGAAGCGATTGATCTGGAGTTGAGAATTCAGGAAATCATCGAAAATACAAACAAGCAGATTGCCGACCGCCTTCAGGCGTTTGTTTTTGATTGCGATTCCAAATTGAGAGATGATCTGGACGAAGCTTTGCAGGGTAAAATCGGTCAGTATCTGTTAACTGAAGCAGGCACAAAGGATCTGAGCGTTGCAGAACTCAACGGCAGAAAAATAAACGGTGATGCACTTAACCGTGTTGTTGACAGCACGGGCAGATTCGCAACCGGACTCACATCAAAAATAAAGCCCGAACAGATGTATAATATTGTTGAAAAAATAGGCCATAAGGTGTTGAAAATCAAATTCAAGCCCTGGGGCATTACCAACACAGCAGGCAAACTGTTAAAGGGTGTCAAAGCTCTCGGACCGGTTCTGGAGGTTGTGTCACTTGCAATTGATATCAAATCTACTTACGATGAAAGCAAAGAAGCAAAGGAACTTGCTTTGGCAAAAAAAGAACTGAGAAAAGATATCAAGGAGATTGCTGACGAAATCCGCAAGGAATTTGATGAACAGAAGAAACCTTTCCTGTCTGAAATATATGAACCCGTTCTTTCCGAAATTGACAGAATGGACCAGGCTATAACAGAACTTGCAACAAGCTCAGCTGATTTCAATGCTGCGCTCAGCACAGTGAAAAACAAGCTCAATGCATTGTTGGACACCATAGTTTAATACCGAAACAGCAATTTAAAACATTTAAAAAGCTTGCACAGGTTTTGATATGCACCCCAAAAGTTAGATGCTTTTGGGGTGCATATTTTTATGGCAAAGAAAGGTCAGAAACAAAAAAGATATGGTAACATGAAACTTTTTGACTCAAAAGGGATAAGCATATCACAGCTTAACAAAACTGAATAATTCTGCAAATAAAATTTTTGAAAATCTTTTTTATTTATGAATATTTTATGTTTGTAAACATATACTAATAATTTAACCATATAGATCCAAGGTGTTGACCCGTTACAGACAACGTTGACGCAGTCCGAAAACTATATTTCAGCTATGTTAGATTTAGAGAAACGGCTTGAGTAAGTCCCTTACATATCAACGGGTTCAGGTGTTTATATTCGTTCTGAAAAAAGTTGAAATATTCAGCGTGAGTGTAAATACAACAGTTTAAAAATCTGTGTTTTTCATGATTTTAGTTCTTTAAGATTTGACTTGTTGAGCAAAAATTTAACTTGTTTGTTGAATTGCTTTAACAGTTAAACATAAAAGGAGTTGCCTCGTTGAGACAACTCCTTAAATTATATCTTTTATTTTACTGTTATTTCGAGAATTTCACAGCTTCCTTCGTTGCTGCAGATGATGCAATTATCATTGCACCAATGTATTCTTTCGTATTCTGCGGGAATGGCTACTGTACCGTCGAGAGTTACAAGACCTTCTTTATAGTTATCTTTTTCTCCGTCACGCACTGTAAGAAGCGGGTTATGAAGTCCATAGATTTCATAATATTTTTCCGGAATTATGACGTTTTCATCAAAATCAATCAAAGACTGTTTTTCACCATTGCAGACAATAATTCTTCTTTTCTCATAGGATATTCCGTTCCAAGCAACGTCATACTTGCACGGCAGAAGAACAGTGCCGTTTTTATCAATCAATCCGTGTTTTGACGTGTCATCATCCCGGATTGCAACTTCATAAGGATCCTGCCATGTATAAATTGAAGAGTAAACTGACGGAAAAATCTCGTTGCCGTTCAAATCAATGATTTTTTCAACAGTGCGTCCGAGTTTTTCATCAAAAACTTCAACTTCTAAATTTCCGTCATCCGTGAAGCTTACATCAAGGAACTGCGGTTCAAATATAATCTTATGCTGATTCAGATCATATACACCGAGAAGAGGATCGTCGTATTCATCAGGATTGTCATACTGATAAAACACAAAAAGTCCGTTGTGATATTCATAACCTACACCCTCGAATATCGGTTCGGTAAGCTGTTCTCCCGTCTTTGATACAACACACCATTTGCCGTTTTTCCAACCTCCGTAATGAGCCATAAAAATTTCCGTTGTATCATTGAAGTATTTAATTTCATCATAAATACAGGGAATAACCTCATTGCCGTTTTTATCAATGGCGCCCCAGAGTTCTTCTTCTGTCCAATATTTTCCCGTGTTGTATTCGTTATCCCACTTTTTATCGATTGTCCATTTGCCTTTGCAGACAACAGCGATTCCGTCTGTAAAATCATCTGCATAAATATATTGAGGAGCAATTACTTCATCGCCATTTTCATTTATATATCCCCATGTTCCTGCAAGTTCAGGATAATCGGTATGGTATGCGAGATCCATAAAATCAAGCTTCAGGGTTGATACTCTGCAAAGACCTTCGCTGAATTCACGGATATCCTGATATTTTTCAGAATTAAAGACATCAGTTTCATTTCCGTTTTTATAAATTAAAAGCTGTTTGCTGTTTCTGACAACAACCGCCTTTCCGTTTCTGAAGCCTTCTGCATTTTCATATATCGGAGGAATAACAAATTTTCCGCTTTCGTCAATAAATCCGTAGCCACTGCCTGCAACGCCAACAAGAGCAAGCCCTTCGGCGAAATTATCGGAGAAAACAAAATCAAGGCTTGTTAACCTTTTGCCGTCACGGGATGCGTAGGTTGAAATTCCGTGATAATTGAAAGCCTGACCCGAAACCATTGTGTGAAGCAATCCCGTTTCCTCGTCTTCATAAAGCCCTTTGACATTCCAACGCAGAATTCTGTTAATTCTGATATTATCGTCTTCGTAAACAATTTCGTTGCATTCAACAGGCTCGGAATAAAACGAACTTTTTTCGTAACAGAGATATGATGAAATGAAAAATCCGTTTTTGAAAACAAGCGACTGCCCTCTTAAGGGATATGAACGGTATTCGCTTTCGAGCGACGAAGCAATTTTTACGGACTGCCATATTTTATCGGTGAAAACATGATTGCGGTATCCAATGGCTTCGTCATTTTCTGTTTTGCGGTCTATAGGCAAAACATATTTTTTAGTTTCGCCGTTATCAAAAGTTAATTTCAGTGCAAACCTTTCTGTTTCAACGGGTTCAAGAGGGACGGCCTCAACTATTTTCGGATAGTGCGAATACATATCTTCATCTGCCGTTTCCTGCGTTCTGATGAATTCGGCACAAGGTCTTTCTCCGCCCTCAAAAGGCAAACTGTAAATATTATTGATTCTGTCATTGTTGTCAGAGTCAACGGAGAACCCGAAAAAGCCGTAGCCTTCAAGATAAGGCACAAGACTGTAAACAACATCGTTAAATCGTGCAAATCCGATTTTCATATCTCCGTATTTATCGTGCAGATTTTTTAGCGAGGAGTAAAATGCAGCGTTGAAGGAAATTCCCCGTTCGTCATAACCGTTGAATTCGGGATTATGTTCGGCAACGATACAGTCATATACATCAAGAGAATCGTTATTGAATGCATACATAAACTCCCGCGTTCTGTCTGTCATTTCTTTGCGCGGAAAGAAGTTCAGAACGGTTTTGCCGTCAACTTCAATCAATTGCCACAATTCTATACTACCTTCATCGTTTCCGCTGTAACAGCAAACGGAATACCCGATATCGTCTCCGTTGTAAAACTGTTTCACATTCAGATAAACAACCAATACCATGCTGTTTTCAGAAAGCGGAAGATTCCTGAGTTTTTTGCAGTATTCTCCGTCAATCTGAGAAGTACGCTTCTGTCCGTAGGCATACATATATACGGTATAGGCGTAGTTGTTGCGGTTGCAGCGGTAGCCGATGCAGTCATCCTGTATCTGAGATTCAAGTACATAATATCCGTTGCTTTTCAGCCAATCTTTGATAAAAATATCCGCCTGACGCCAGATGTAGAAATTATCCTTTTCCTCTTCGGGGATATCTTCAAGATGCTGTCCCGAAAACTCATCCTGCACTTCTTTTACCTGACGGTCGTGACGGGTCAAAGGAGTAACAGTTGAAGGAAGGTCATAAGGAGAATCTTTTCCTGCGGATTCACCGTAAAAGCGGATATTGAATATGTTTTTGTTTCTGGAAAGAACAATTCTGCAGATTTCTCCCTTGCCGTTCAAAGCAATAATAACAACCGAAACGGGACTTTTTCTTCCGTGCTGATACAGACAGAGTCCGTATTTATTTATTGAAGTGTCGGAAAAGCCCTCTTCGCTCTGCAGTTTTTCAACATCTGCAAAATCATCAAGTTTTATGACGGAATATGTATATCGGTTTTTCTCTTCAAGGTTTGCATGAACATATTTCAGCCTTTCGATAATTTTTTCTGCCGAATCAAAGCGGTTGCCTGCATATTCGGAAATATAAACACAGTTTTCGGCCAGGTGCATACCGAGAACATCAACTTCGCCGTAAGCAAAAGCTTTTCCCAAAATTTCAGAAATTTCAAAATCTGTCATAATTCAAACCTCCTAAAATCCGTAAATATTCATTTTCACGCATGATTTCATTGTCAGCTCAGACCAGCTTTTCATATCCTTATACTGCTTTTGGTACTTATCTTTGTTTTTCCAGAATTCCGCACCTTCGCAGTTCATAAAACGAAGACCGTAATCGCTTGCCGACACCATATAATCAAAAAGAGCGTCAAAACTTTCAAAACTCAGTATTTTGTGAGCCTCGTTTAAAATACTGTTCCATTGGACATATGAAAATTCGTAATCATCAAATTCACAAAAACGCTCGTGCAAAAAGTTGGTTATACACCAAGCAAAAAAATTAAAATCATCTTCCTCTATATGCAATGATGTATTTGTACCGTCCGGTTCTAAAGTAATACAAGGACTGCCTACATGAAATGCTCCGGTATCTCCGAAATAAAAGGAACTGCTTTCAGCTTCAAATCCGACAGTTTCGTCAATATGAAGATCCTCCCAATTAAAAAGTGCGGACTTCAGTTCCTCAAAAGCAATCGGAAGAATATTATTGCTTCTGTCAATACATTCTATCCGGCAGAAGTCTATACATGCGCTTATGCTCAGACCGATGTAGCCCTCAAGCCAAAGAACGATGCGTGAAACCATTTCATGTTTTTCACTCAAATCATCAATCAAGCAACCGCACATAGGATCTTTGTCAGAATAATAAGTGTCAACTTCAACATCAACAATTCTTTTTCCGATGCACGATGCAAAAAATTTGTTTGCATCAAGATTAGGCCCGTTGCATCCTGAGTCGATATTCCAAGGGATACAGTTCAGACTGAATCGGAATTCGGGCTCTTGCGGAGCATCAATCTCAAAAGTGTCTCCGTTTTCAAAACAAATCAGAAACGGCTCGTCAATCTCTGAACAGCGTGGTAATTCCAAAGCAGGATTGATATTGTTATAATCGGATTTGAATTGGCGTTCTTCTTCGGACATATCATCGGGCAGAGCATTATATGCCGAATCTTCAATCCAATCTCTCGTATGGAAATAACTTAAGCCGATAAATCTTAATCTTGTAATTTTTCTTCCTGTCAGTTTAAATGAGTTTAACCGTCTTCTGATTTCTTCGGGAGAAACCATGGTGGGTGCAGACCATTCCAAAGAGGAAAAAACATAATCATCAAAATTGTTTTTACCCTTGCTTATCAATGTTTCACTTATCATTAAACACACCTCCGATTTTCAGCTGAAAGAATCTTTTTGCAAACAATTCCCCATAAAACAACTATGCTGATACACGGGACAAGATAATCAATGCGGTACATAATATATATAATTATACTGCAAGCAAATAAATTGTAAACAACTGATATTATTGTTGAATCACAGTCTGCAAGAGAATCTTTTTTTATTATATAACGGAAAACAAGAGTCGGCGCAACGCATATTCCGAGCACAAGTAAAAATGTTATGTACAGCTCACGAAACCGTGTTTCATGATCGGCAATATATTCTTTTGCCGAAACTTCCCTTGTTTTGTATATAATCTTTCCGCTCCCGTCCTCAAAACCGTCGTCGTATCCCTCGTCGTAGCCTTTATCAGGTTCACCGTATATTTCTTCGGGTGAAAGAATGTATGCGGAAACAGGAACAGCAAAAGAGTAAAGCATGATAAACAATAATAATAAAACAAAAACCTTTTTCAAGCATATACACCTCCGTCAATTAACTCCTTGTCTAAAGATTAACATCTTTACTGTCCAATAAAACTCTCTTTACCAACAACCTTTCCAATAAATTGTGTCTTGTTTTAAATGACAGCATTTTAAAAAACACAACAAAAAAGTGTGTTATACTCCCATCTTTCATGGTTGAGTTTAATATTTTTTTATGTTATAATTAATAAAACACATTACCATGTCGGACGATCCTAATATAAAGAGGAATTTATATGGAAAACTTAGATTTACTTGTAAAAGAATTATGTCGCTATGATAATGAAACTGAATGGCTTGAGTTTAAGCACGATAACTATGATCCGCATATGATTGGCAGGGATATTAGTGCCTTGGCAAACAGTGCAGCTTTGCACGAAAAAAGTTGTGCATATATGTTATGGGGTGTAGATGATTCAACTCATGAGATAGTTGGCACAAAATATAATTTGCAGACATTGAAAAAGGGTAATCAGGAAATCGGAAACTGGTTACGTTCTTTGTTGTCATCTAATGTTGATTTTGATTTTGAGACAGTTGAAATTGATACCGAAAAAGGTATAGCTACAGTAGGTGTACTCATAATATATAAAGCAACTAATCAGACAGTTATGTTTGATAAAGTTGAATATATCAGAATTGGGAGTTACACTAAAAAATTGAATGAGTATCCGGTAATTCAGGCTAAGCTGTGGAACAGATTGCAAAACACAAAATTTGAAGAATTATATGCAAAGGAAGGGTTATCTTTAGTAGACGCTTTAAATCTGTTAGACTATTCAACTTATTTTGATATAAAGCAAGAACCACAGCCAACAGATGCAGTCGGAATAGCACATTATATGACAGAAGAAGGTTTGATTGTAAAAGAAGATAATGGACTTTATGCTGTCACAAATTTGGGTGCAATTTTGTTGGCTAAAAAATTATCTGATTTCCCCAAATTATCTCGTAAAGCAACTCGTGTTGTTCAATATAAAGGAAACAGCCGTGTAGACATGCTCAAAGAAGAAATTTTTAATGAAGGGTATGTATCTGGTTTCGAAGGCTTGATTAAATATATTTGTGCCCTGATACCTACACAAGAAGTAATTGTGACGGCTTTAAGAACTCACGAATCAGCCTATCCGGTAATAGCAATACGTGAAGCAGTTGCAAATGCTCTTATTCATCAAGATTTTTCTGTAACGGGAGCAGGACCTGTTGTTGAAATATTTGAAAACAGAGTTGAAATAACAAATCCGGGAAAGCCGTTAGTTGATATAAGAAGAATTGTAGACAACCCTCCCAAATCAAGAAATGAAAAACTTGCAGAATTAATGCGAAGATTAAGGATTTGCGAAGAACTTGGTACTGGTTGGGACAAAATGGTTACAGCGTGTGAACTTTTACAACTTCCTGCTCCAAGGATTAATTTATATCAAGAGAGCACAAAAATAACTATGTTTTCTGAAATACCCTTTACCAACTTATCTCCCGAAGATAAATTATGGTCATGTTATTTACATGCTTGTATCAAACAGGTACAAGGAGAACAGTTGACCAACAAATCTTTAAGAGAACGATTTGGATTAAAAGAAAGTTCTTCGGCAAGTGTTTCCAGATTGATAAAGGAAGCTGTCGAAAACAAATTGATAAAACCGTTAGATCCAGATACAGCTCCCAGATATATGAAATATATACCCGTTTGGGGATGATTTTAACTTGCTGGTAACTTGCTGGGCAAAACGATTTTAGGCAGTATCAACAATATTTTGTAGCAAAATCAAGCATTCTAACACAAGATATATGAAATTTTAACTTGCCGGCAACTTGCTGAATATACTTTTCACACAATAAATTGCAGATGCTTTTAGAAGAGTATTTACTTTCCGTGAGAAAACCATATAATAAAATATAGAAACTATGTTTCACATGGATTCTGAGCCGATGACGTTCAATTTCGGTTGAGAGAATATTGAACAGCAGTCCTTGTATGGTTTTGCATGAGCGAGTTCTCGACTATGTCTTAAAGGCAAAAAATGCTATCGTTAAGAATAAAGACTTACCTTTCATCGGGTAAGTCTTTTATTCTTTTGTAAAGTAAAATCAAACTGTTTAATTTAAAACTTTATAAAACGAAACTACATTGCAAATATATTTAGAATATTTGTTGGCTATTATATAAGTATACTTTAAAAGTTTGCTGTGATTTATTGTAAGTATAGTTTGATATTATACTTTTTCGTTTTCATGAATATTTTATATTTGTAAACATATACTAATAGTTTAACCATATCGATCCATAAAATAGACCCGTTACAGACAACATTGACACAGTCGGAAAACTACATTTCCGCTATGCTCAATTTGGAAAAACGGTTGGAGTAAATTCCTTACATATCAACGGTTTCAAACGTTTACATTCGTGCTGAAAAAACTTAAAACGTGCAGCAAAAATAAAAATTCAGTGAATAATAATTGTATGTTTTTCGTAATTTTATATCTTTCGTATTACAAGAACTCAAATTTTACTTAAATTTGAGTTCTTTGATTTGAGTTCTTCAAAAATTTGACTTGTTGGTTAAATATTTGACTTTTTAGCAAAATATTTGAGTTGTTTGTAAAAATATTTGACTTGTTTCTTGACAAGTTTATGTTTTTGTGCATATAATTAAATTGGAAAAGGAGATGAAGCATATGACAAGAGAAGAGTTACTTAATCTAATTGATAAAGTTGCTAATTCTCGTGCTGAATTTCAAAATATAGAAATTAAAGCTTCGAGAAAAGGCTGTCCCGAAAAGCTTTATGATTCTCTCTCAAGTTTTTCTAACAATGACGACGGCGGTATAATTATATTCGGAATTGATGAAAAAGCTGGATTTGAAAAATGTGGTGTATACGATTTACAGGATATACAGCAAAAAATAACAGAACAGTGTAAAGAAATGTCACCCATTGTCAGACCTCTTTTATCTTATGCCGAAATCAGTGCCGGATGCTATATTGTTTCCGCAGAGATACCGTCAATCGATATAGCAGACCGTCCTTGTTTTTATTCAGGAAAAGGTCGCTTAAAGGGTTCATATGTCAGAGTCGGAACAAGCGATGAGCCTATGACAGAATATGAGATTTACAGCTATGAGGCATATAGAAGAAAATATCAAGACGATATCAGAGCTATTCCCCGCGCAACAGACGATTTAATGAACTTAAAAGCAATTGAGGATTATATAAAAGCTCGTTCGGAAAACAAACCTCAGTTTTCACTTTTAAGTGATGAAAAAATTAAAGAATTAACAAATATAAAAATCAACGGAGAATACACTCTTGCTTCTACTCTCCTTTTTGGTTTGTATCCACAAGCATTCTTTCCGCAATTATGTATAATAGCAACAGTTATGCCTGGAGATGAAGTGGGCGAGCTTGGAGAAAACCAAGAGCGTTTTTCGGATAATCTTCGAATAGAAGGTACAATAAAAGATATGTTATCAGAAGCTATATCTTTTGTTAGAAAAAACACAAAAACAAAAACAATTATTGACCCTCAAACAGGTGAAAGAAGGGATAAATCAGATTATCCTATAACTGCAGTCAGAGAGGTTATATTAAATGCTCTTGTCCATAGAGACTACAGTATCCATACAGAAGGCATGCCAATTCAACTTCAAATTTTCCCTGACAGATTGGTTGTAACCAACCCTGGAGGATTATACGGCAGAATCAGACTGAGTCAACTTGGAGAAAAACAGGCAGACACAAGAAATCCGGTTTTAGCGACTGCTTTAGAAACAATGAAGATAACCGAAAATCGTTATTCGGGGATTCCGACTATCCGCAGAGAAATGAAAGAAGCTGGATTGCCGATGCCGCAATTTGAAAACAAGCGCGATGGATTTTGTGTAACTCTTTTCGGAGAACGTAAAAATTATTTCACCAAGTCAGCTGACGAAAAAGCTATTTTAGCTTTTTGTTCAACACAAAGAACTCGTGAAGAAATTGCAGATTTTCTTGGAATAAGCTCTGTCACTTATGCAATTTCCAGATATATTACTCCATTGGTTAATAGTGGAAAGATTCTTCTCAGCAATCCCGGAAGTCCAAGAAGCCCAAAACAGAAATATATAGCTAAATAAAATATGAAATATTCTCTGACACAATGAGGTGTTGTTTTGAAAACAGTAAAAATTATTGCAAGACAAGAGATTATCAACGCCACAACCGGAATGCTTCATGATGACACTGGATTGAAAGCTTTGAACGGATACTGCGAACAGTATGTAGAGGTTGAAGATGTACAAGACATCACTACTGTTATAGATAAATTTATTGTTGATAATCCTAATTACAGAAGCGCCAATTTTGAAATTGATGTTATTAATTGATTTCTTATCTTCGAAAGAAATCGCCTACATTATAAAAAAAGACTTACCATTAATGAACTGCCCAAAATTGTACGAACAGTTCATAATCAGGTAAGTCTTTTATTCTTTTCAAACAATATTTTCGTTACGCCAATCAGTTACTTTAAAACACTTTAAAGCTCAGCGAACTCGAAATAACTATGCAATCAAAGGAATTTTGGCTGAATCGATAAATCACTTTAAAAATATTAAAATACTTTAAAATTTTATAAAACGAAACAACATTGTAAATATACTTAGAATATTTGTTATTGTTTTTTGTAAATATAGTTTTATATTAAACTTTTGTGTTTTTATGAATAATTTGAATTTGTAAACATATACTAATAATTTAACCATATCGATCCAAAGTATTGACCCGTTACAGACAACATGGACACGGTTTGATTCCTGTTTGCAGCAATGCTTGAGCTTGAAAAACGGTGGGATTTAAAGCCTGACGGCAAATGAACATATCGCAGTACCTTTTGCGTTTGTAGATTTTTATATTATTATTTACACTTTCGCGGAGATATTGCACTTTTTCGACATTTAATAAAAAATTACCGTCCCATACGTTACTGTGTCGGACGGTTTTTTAAAGGGAGTTTTATGGGACACCAATGGTGATAAAATCAAACCATCAAGAGTAAGAGGTGAAGAAAATGAGAGAAGATCAGAAACTTTTGATGAGATATTTGATAGACTTGAAAGCTCCATGGGATTGCACGCTGTTCATAGTGGGTTGCCTTGATACAGATGAATTGATAATGGAAATGTTTCAGTATATAGTGGAACATCCCGATGCTGAATATCAGGAACTTTATGAAGTTACTTGCAAAATTGCCGAGAGAGAAGGGATTTTGGAGGATGAATAGAGTCGTTCTCTATTCTGGAAAAATTTAAAAAGTATTCAAGAAAGGGAATGATTGTTATTATGACACATTTACGGAAGTTCAAATTAGCATCGGAAGATGCGGAGTTCGCTATAATTCAAAATGAACGCAGGACTTGTTTTAACGGAGTGTACCCTTTGAAAATATTTCCACAAAAGGGTCTTGAGTGGATTGAATTCGGTAGCATAACTTGTTTTTACGGCTCAAACGGTTCGGGAAAAACAACTTTACTCAATATAATCGGCGAAAAACTGAATGTAATCAGACATTCCGAATTCAGCAACAGTGCATTTTTCGGCAGATATCTTGAATGTTGCCAAGCATACGGAATTGTGCCCGAAAACAGTCAGTTTTTATCAAGCGATGACGTATTCGACTACGTTATGAATATGCGATATCTCAATCAGGATATCGATGACCACCGTGAACAGCTGATAAAGGGTTATGCCACTATGCGACACCGTGCAGGATTGGACGAAGAATACCGCCATCTTCACGGGCTTGATGATTATGACAGATGGAAAGAAGCAAAGTCGGCTTATCTTAAAAATAACACTCAATCAAAGTTTATCAACGAGCGCCTTGCAAGAAATATTGATATGTTTTCAAACGGCGAAACAGCATTGCGCTACTTTACGGAACATATCGACAGAGATGCTCTTTACCTTCTTGATGAGCCTGAAAACAGCCTGTCAATAAAGTTTCAGCTTGATCTTGCAAAATATATCGAGGATTCCGAACGGTTTTATAACTGCCAGTTTATAATTTCAACACATTCGCCTGTATTTCTGAGTCTGAAAAATGCACTGGTTTATAATCTGGATAAAAAACCCGTAACAACCGAAAAATGGACAGACCTCGAAAATGTGCGAAAATATTATGATTTCTTCAAATCGCACGAAACAGAATTTGAAAATGATTGAAAACATTTCAAACTGTGATATCTTAAGGCGGCAGGTTATTCCTGTCGCTATTTTTATTTGTCAGTTAAGGTTTATAATTCTTCATTCGCTTGATTTTCAATTTGCTTTTTGATAAGATATATCTTGTAAACAAACTATACGGAGAGATATTATTATGAAGTCAGTTGTTGCATTCATTACCGCTGTCGTAACTTTTTTCAGCGGTTGTTTTTCAAATATCGTTGACACAGTATTTTTTCCCGAATCACCGCAGACAGAGTCCGTTGAATTTGCCAAAAACTTAGGCAACGGCTGGAATCTCGGCAACACTCTTGACGCCTGCGAAATGGGTTCAGCCGAAAAAATGGGTCTTGAAAGCGAAATCTACTGGGGCAACCCATATACAACCAAAGAAATGATAGAAGCCGTAAAAGAGGCGGGCTTCGGCACCGTCAGAATCCCGATAACATGGGCACAGCACCTTGATGAGAATTATGTAATTGACAAAGAATGGCTTGCCCGTGTAAAGCAGATTGTTGACTGGGTGCTCGAGTGTGAAATGTACGCCATAATAAATATCCATCACGATGACACATTCTGGCTTATTGCCGACAAAGCGCACGAAGAAAACGCAACAGCGGTTATTACCGCCATCTGGTCGCAGGTGAGCGAGTATTTCAAAGACTATGGCGAACGCCTCATCTTCGAAACGATGAACGAGCCGAGAGTAGTTGGATGCGATACCGAATGGAGCGGAATCCCCGAGCATTATGAGGTAGTCAATAATCTCAACTTTGCGGCACTCAGAGCCATACGACAAAGTGGAGGCAAAAACGAAAGCCGTTTTGTTTCAATCACAACCTATGCGGCACGCTGCGAAACCGAACCCGTTTCCGCACTCAGACTGCCCGATGATCCCCATGTTCTTGTTTCCATTCATTGCTACTACGGAACGGCGCACAGAAGCGAATTCCTTGACTGCGAAAACAGACTCACATTGCGTGAAAAATATGAAATGTATAAAATTTTCAGAGATATTTACAGAATTATAATTAAAAAAGGCTACGGTGTTGTGCTTGGCGAATTCGGCTGGACAGACAGAGTCAATCTTGAAAATCTTTCCGAAAGAGCAGAATATTTTATCACCACCGCAAACAAATTCGGTATTCCCTGCATTGTGTGGGATAACGGTCTGGATTTCAGACTTTTCGACAGAACAACACACATCCTTGAATTCCCCGACTACATAAAACCGTAATTTCATATCTACAGAACAACAAAGACTGCATGGAATAATCCGTGCAGTCTTTTTCTTACCAGCTATATTCAATCTCTTCCGCGATTTCAAAAAACTTGCCGAAATCCCATTCATAATCCGAATCGCTGATGTGAAAGGATTCATTTTCTTTCTTGAAATGCACGTCATACCGCTTGATGTAATCTGCAAAACCTTTTGTCTGAAGTTTTACGTCCCTAATGTCAAATGCAACGTATGAT
>JAZSBC010000017.1:0-3313 GCA_045602245.1 Acutalibacteraceae bacterium
ACAGCTTTCAACCGAAAACGGAACTCTCAGGGTTGAAAACGGCTATCTCGTATTTGAAGTAACAAAGTTCAGCGAGTTTGAGATTTTTGTTCCCAGCCCCTATATAAAAATAACTCAGCTTCCCGACAAAACGGTTTATTACTACAAAACCGCCAAGGAGCTTGACCTGACGGGTATCAGAATAAGATACTCAAACTCCGACGGCACAACCAAAACCTTAACCGATTCATCGCCCATTACCGTTACGGGCTTTGACGGCTCAAAGGTCGGCAAACAGACGATAACCGTAAAATACGGTCAGTATTCCGACACGTTTGAAGTTACCGTCAAATATAACTGGTGGCAGTGGATAATCAACGTTCTGTTCCTCGGTTTATTTAAGCGTTAAAACGTTTCAGAATCATACTGCATTCGGAGAAAAAATAAAGGAGGCAACCATGAAAAAGATAACGGCAATATTGCTTGCAATTATTATTTTTGCGGGCATAGGCGTGTTCCCGATATCAGGCGGCGTTGCAAGTGCCTTGGAAATAACGGGAACCGAACCCGAACCCAATGAAAACGGTCTTTACGTAAGCGGTGACTTTGCATATAAACTTCTTGAAGACGGAACCGCAGAGCTTGATTTATATAATCCCAAAAAAGGCGGTCACGTTGTCATTCCCGAATCTTTTTACGGTCATACCGTTGTAGGTCTCAGGGATGTTTTTGAAGGCAATAAAAATCTGACGGGCGTTACCATTCCGAATACCGTAAAATACCTTTTAAGCGATACTTTTGCAGGCTGTACCGCGCTGAAATCCGTTGAACTGCCCGACAGTGTGGAAAAAATCGGCGTTCGTACTTTTGTTAACTGCCACTCCCTTGAAACTTTAATTATCGGAAGCGGACTGAAAGAGGTTTCAGACAGTGCATTTTCTTTGCATAACACAGACCAATACACAGGACTCAAAGAATTCATTATTGATGACGAAAATCCTTATTATTCAAGTCAGGACGGTGTATGGTTTAACAAGGATAAAACAACACTTATAAAATATCCTTATGAAAACGAAAGAAAAGTTTATGAGATTCCCGAAGGTGTCGAAACCATAGCCCAATATGCTTTTCACGATTGTATATATATCAGAGAAATCGTTTTCCCGAGCACTATGAAAACGGTTGAACATTATGCTTTTTCAAGTGCTGAAAATTTATCGGAAATTGTTATGAATGACGGTCTGGAAGTTATAGGCGGATTTGGCGGAACAGATTTAAGAACCCTTCAGTTCCCCGAAAGTGTTACACAATCAGGCAGTTTCGGGTCAACAAAGTTGAAATATATTGCAGTTCCCGAAGCGCATACGGGCAGAGTTAATTTTATGTTTTCCCATGACGTTGTCAGCATATATCTTCCGAAAGGTGTCAACGAGTTTGGTCATCAGGCATTTGATTACACTTACAAGCTGACCGATATATATTATGCAGGCACTCAGGAAGAATTTGCGAATATTCCGAATTGCGGCTGTGAGCCTACCGCGGATAACTGCAACCGCCCCGAAGCTATTGCAACAATCCATTATAACCACACCCATACTCTTGACAGATACTACGTTGTGAAAGCCGCAACCCCCGAAGCAAAGGGCGTTGCAGACCACGCCTGCGTCTGCGGTTACAGCGTCAGAGAAGAATATGAATATGAGCCGAATTCAAAAATCGAGGGCTTCTGCGGCCGCGACCTTATGTGGAACTTTGATTTTGAAACGGGTATTCTTAAAATCAGCGGCGAAGGTGATATGTATGATTATTGGGATATCGCCGATTTCCCCTGGTACGGCATAAAAGACAGAATAAATTCGGTTGAACTCGGCGAGGGTATCACAAGCATATCTGAATATGCGTTTGAAAACTGCAATAATATCACGGAGATTATTTTCCCCGAAAGCGTAACGTCAATCGGCGATTATGCGTTCAGCGGATGCACGGGCATTGAAAAGGTTGATTTGCACGAAAATATTGTGTCAATCGGCGAAAACACCTTTGCAGGCTGCAGCGGAATGAAAGAATTCTATGTCAGCAAAAATCTTGAAACGTTCGGCGAAAAATATCTCAAAGGTCTTACAAGCCTTGAAATATTATACGTTGACTACGATAATCCGAATTATTATACCGATGATTACGGAGCATTGTTCAATAAACTCAAATATTCATGGGAAGCAACAAGGCTTTATTATTATCCGCCCTGCGCACCGCATGAATATTATTCGCCGCCTGAAGACGTTGCATATATTTCGGCTGACGCATTTAACGGCAACAAGCATCTCAAAAAGATTTCTGTTCCCGCAAAACTGAAAGAAATCGGAGATTCGGCATTTGCAGACTGCGTTATAACGGATATCTATTTCAGCGGAACCGAAGATGATCTGGGCAAAATCACAATCGGAGCAAACAACGATATTCTTCACAGCGCAACAAAACATACCAAGCACACCCATTCATTGACCGTAACCGACAGCAAGCCCGAAACCTGCACGGAAAACGGCTATATAAAGAATTCTTGTGACTGCGGATATATTCACACCGAAATTCTTGTAAAAACAGGTCACAAAGAAAGTGATTGGATATATAAAGCAAACGGTGTTTACGTTAAAACCTGTTCCGTTTGCGGCGAAGATTACGACAGCAAGAGCGTTGAACTCAGGCTGAGCCGTTCCGAGGTTGTGTTAAGCAAAACATATACACATACTCTTGGTTGGGCTGTAGAAAACGAGTCCAGAGATAAGGTTGTTTTCACTTCTTCAAATAAGAACGTTGCAATCGTTGACGCTAAAGGCAAAATAACGGCTGTCGGCAAAGGTGAAGCGATTATTACCGCAACCATAGACGGCACAGACGTTTCAAAAACCTGCAAAGTAACGGTTAAGCCGAGTCAATACAACGTTACGTGGGTCGTTGACGGGGTTGAAACTACAGTTCGAGTCACTGAAGGTGAGCCTATACCTCTTCCCGAAACTCCACAAATTGAAGGATATACATTTGTTGACTGGACACCGCAGGTTCCTGCAACAATGCCTCCGGGAAATATTTATTTCTACGCGGTGTTCAATCAGATTTCAAAGGCTGAGAATTTTGATGTTTCCGCAACATATCTGCCCGGCTGTTTTGATGATGAAGTCACTCTCGACGTTGCCGAAATTCAGGGCGACAAAGAACCCGGCGGCGTTTATATGGTAGAGGGCGAATACTATAAGCAGGTCGGTCTCTATAACATCAAAACCGTCAACGAAAACGGCGAAGTTGTTCAGCCGAACGACGGCTACAAGGTAACAATCAG
>JAZSBC010000018.1:0-11452 GCA_045602245.1 Acutalibacteraceae bacterium
AAATACTGTAAGAATGAAAGGTGCTACCTTATTAACCATATAACATTTTTTCCATGCGCCGATTGCTGACTGACCAGCAATACCAATACCAATTGCTGAACCTATCGCAGCAATACCCATAACTAATCCTGATCCTAATAATCCAAAATCCATAATTACTCTCCTTTATAATTATTTTTGTTCTTCAAACGGTTTAAATTTATATCCACTCCAGGACATTCCCAAGTGGGATGAGAACTCTAATGTATTCAATCTGTTTCCGTGTACGATTACAGATAATACATTTAATATCATGTTGAGTCCATGTCCAAATACTAATAGTACAATAGCAAATACCATAAGAGTGAACTTTCCAAACATTGGTCCTGCCAGTTCATTTACTGTTGCAGAAATAGCTGCTCCTGCAAGACCTACTGCCCAAAGTCTGATATATGATACGATATCACTAAACAGGTTGAAGATGCCAAGTAATACTGAAACAATGTCTTTCAGACTTGCTACTATAGATTTCACAATGTTTCCTTCATAATTTGAAAATACAAAACTCATAAGGAAACCTGCTGCTACAAATATAATAGCAATTGTTCCTATTGGAATACCGCCAATTACCAGTCCAAAGCTAAATACTTCACTACTAACTACAAAACTAAGTACAACATAGTACATACCAATAAGCTCTATTGTTGAACCAATCTCAGCGATAACTTTCAGTGATTTTCTGTTTGTAATAATACATTTAATATGTGCAATTGATAACTGGATAAGTGCTAATGTGAAGCAGAATATCTGAAGATTCTGTGCTGTGGTCAGACCGCATTCGCCGTTTGTCCAGAACGGATACCATATTCTGTCGGAATAAACGTTTGAAATGAGAGGTACGGAAAGACTCTTGAGCCACTGCGGAAGCTGTTCGGGCGAAAGACCGAACCAGGTGCAGGTGAGCGTACCCCATACGATGGTTGATATGCCGAAAAGTCCGACAAGCAGGAATGCAGGCGATATCTCTTTTTTGGAAACAAGCGATTTTATAATCAGCGCCGCTGCTGCCGCGGTTATCAGAATACCGTAGCCGCCGTCGCCGAAAATAATGCCGAAGAATATGAGGATAAAGCCAAGGAACCAGCCCGAAATATCATATTCGAAATATCCCGGCACCGTGCCGAGGAAATCGGTCAGCGGATAGATGAGGCTGACGAATTTGTTGTTCTTAAGCTTTGTTGGTACGTTATCCTCTTCGGTCGGGTCTTCGGCAATCAGACCCCAGGAATTTTCCTTGGCGGTTTTCATAAGATGTTCAAGGTTTTCCGCCTCAACGTAGCCGGTGAAATATGAAACGGAAACGCCGCCCGAGCCGTCGGCAGAGAGGTTTTCATTTGCCATACTCGTTGAATAAACCTCAAACTCAATTTCCTTTTCTGTTGTTGTAACGGCTTTTTTGATGCCGCCTGCACAGTCTGAAAAAGAGGATAATTTTTTATCAATTTCATCTATGCGTCGGCTTATTTCTTCTGCATTCTTTCTGATTTCAGCCGTTGATGACGAAGGCATCTCGAAGCGGTACTTCTTAAGGTTTTCAAATGTTTCGTCTTCGCCGTCAAGACCCGATTTTATCAGGATGAATTTCACTGAATTCTTGGTTTTGCCGAAGCTGAGGGTTTTCACGCTTTCGCCGAGTTTTTCATATTCGGCTTTCGGCATTTCATAAAGCGAAATTTCAACGCCTTTTTCAGCCAATGCGCCGAGCTTTTCGGGGTCAAACTCACCCCAATCGGCAAGGCGGTCAAGCTCTGCATTGAGAGCAATTCTTTTGGCAACGCACTGCTTTTTCTCTTCGACGAGAGCGATTATTTCTTCCGAGAGAGAAACAGCCTGACTGACGCCGATATCTTTTTGCTTTATCTTTTTTGTTTTCTTATCCGTTATGCTGAAAAGCGCATTTTCGAGCATTGAAACCCTCGCTTTGAGTTCTTCAAGCTTTTTGCCCGAGCCTTCAGCCTCTTCGATATGAAGAATACCGAGCTTTCGGAGTTTTTTCAGCGTTTCGGTTTTCTTATCTCCCCTGATGATGAGAGATACTTTTTTCATAGGCACTATCATAATTGGTACACCTCCGTTTCTGAAGATGTTTCATTGCGTGCCGCAATTTTGCGCTTTGATATTTTTGAACGGACAACGGCGCTTACCTGTTGATCCGCCATATAGATTGAGATTTTTCTGATGTTTTCCTCTGTTTCGGGGATTTTGACCTTTTCAAACAGATTGACTCTCTGTGAGGTTGCACGAAGCTCATCCTCAAGAAGCCTCACCTGCTCATCCAACACTTCCGCCTCAAGATCAAGCGACATTGCCTTTTCCATATGGTTTGCGGCAATATCAACCCAGAGGGGTGTTTCGTATAAATCATAATCGCTGCGCGAGAAATCCGCACCTTCATAAACGGGAATGGCAACGCCTGCGATGTTGCCGTATCCCTTGCGGATATTGCTCACGGTGATTATTCCGCTCGGGAATGCGTCCGTTTCGCTGAAAACGGCAATCCACGAACCGAAGCCTTTTTCAAGCTCTTCCCTTGCTTTTCTCACCGCTTCGGCTTTTGATTCGATGATGCGTATCTCCGCCTGAAGCTGCTGTTTTTTGAGTGTCAGAGTAGGCAAATATCTCCGATACATTTTGAGGGCATCTTTCTGTATCTTCAACTCATTTTTAGTCAGTTTGATTTTTGCCACCGTTATCCTCCTTACTTAACTTTCCAGAATTCGTCGGTAAGGTCGGATTTGATGCCTGTTTCGTCCTTTTCGAAGCATTCGGCAAGGATTTCCCAGCCGAGGTCAAGCGCTTCTTCAAGGGTAAGGTTAACTGATAAATCCATCAGCTTATTTTCGAAAAGCTGACCGTATTTAAGCAGTTTTTCGTCCCAGCGTGTCATTGCAAAACCCATATTCTTCTTTTCGAGAGTTTCTTTATATGAAGAATAAAGGCGGATCATTGCATCCATAAGGGTGCGGTGGTCCTTGCGCGTTTTGTTGTTAACGTTCTGCTTAAGACGTGAGAGCGAGCCGAACGGCTCAATGCGTCCGCCCTTGAGGTAATACTGACCTTCTGTGATATAGCCCGTATTATCGGGAACGGGGTGTGTAACGTCATCGCCGGGCATTGTTGTAACTGCAAGAACGGTTACGGAACCCGAATCATCAAAGTCAACCGCCTTTTCATAGCGTGACGCAAGCTGTGAATAAAGGTCGCCGGGATAGCCTCGGTTTGAGGGAACCTGTTCCTGAGTGATGGCAATTTCTTTCATTGCGTCGGCAAAGTTCGTCATATCGGTAAGAAGAACGAGAACGTCTTTATTCTGCAGGGCGAACTGCTCGGCAACGGCAAGCGCCATATCGGGAATCATCATACATTCAACGGTGGGGTCGGATGCGGTATGAATAAACATAACCGTTTTGCTCAGCGCACCGCCGTTTGAAAGCTCCTCTTTGAAATAGAGGAAATCGTCATATTTATGACCCATACCGCCGAGAACGATAACGTCCGCCTCAGCCTGAAGGGCAATTCTTGCAAGAAGCTGGTTATAAGGCTCGCCCGAAATTGAGAAAATGGGGAGCTTCTGCGAAACAACAAGGGTGTTGAACATATCAATCATCGGAATGTTGGTACGCATCATTCTGTTAGCGAGAATACGCTTTGTGGGGTTAACGGAAGGTCCGCCGATGGGCTTCATATTATCGGTAAGCGCAGGACCTCTGTCCCTCGGCTCGCCCGAACCGTTGAAAATGCGTCCGAGAAGGTCTTCGCTGAACGAAACACGCATTTCGTGGCCGAGAAAACGAACCTCGTCGCCCGTTGAAACACCCTGACCGCCTGCAAAAACCTGAAGCGAAACAAGATCGCCGTCAATCTTATTGACCTCGGCGAGCGATTTGCCGAAGCGGGTGTTTATCTGTGCAAGCTCGTGATATCTGACGCCCTCTGCCCTGACGGTGATAACGTTGCCCGTGATGGATTCTATTCTGTTGAAAACCTTATTCATTATCACTCACCGTCCTTTAACAAAAGCTCTGCCTCACGGCTTAATTTTCCCTGACCCTCGGCATACATTGCATCAATTTCGCTCTCTGTCTTTTTGAAAGCTTCGCTCATAAACTCCGCATAGTTCCAGTCGATGAATTTCTGGCGCATACGGTTGAAGAAAACTCGCGCACCGTCTTTGCTCTCAAGCGCATAGTCACTGCCGAGAACATATACCAGCTTATCGGTGACGTAGCGCTGGCGGTCTTTGGTGCAGTTTGCGTCAACAAGGTCAAATGAATTCTGCTGAAGATAAACGGAATCGAGCATTTCAGCTTTAAGATAAACGGTATAGTCCGCAATGCTTGTGCCTTCTTCGCCGACAACCTTCATCATTGAACCGATTTCATCGCCGTGAAGAAGAATATTCTTGCAGAAAGCCGATTTCTTTGAATCAGTTACGGTTTTATATTTTGACCACGAAATAAGCGGATCGATTGCGGGGTATTTTCGTGCATCGGAGCGTTCGCGGGAAAGACCGTGGAACGCACCTACAACCTTAAGAGTTGCCTGAGTTACGGGTTCTTCAAAGTTACCGCCTGCAGGCGAAACCGTTCCGCCGATTGTGACGGAGCCTTTGCTGCCGTCAGGCAGACGGACGTAGCCTGCTCTTTCATAGAAAGCGGCAATATACGATTCAAGATATGCGGGGAAAGCTTCTTCACCCGGGATTTCTTCAAGTCTGCCCGACATTTCACGAAGAGCCTGCGCCCAACGTGAGGTTGAATCGGCAAGAAGAAGAACGTTAAGACCCATCTGGCGGTAATACTCGGCAAGGGTTACCGAGGTATAAACCGATGCTTCACGCGACGCAACGGGCATTGATGAGGTGTTACAGATAATAATTGTTCTTTCCATAAGCGAACGGCCTGTTTTCGGGTCGGTAAGCTCGGGGAATTCGGTTATTGTTTCAACAACCTCGCCTGCTCGCTCACCGCAGGCAGCGATGATAACGATATCGACGTCGGCATATTTTGAGGTTGTGTGCTGAAGAACGGTTTTGCCTGCGCCGAAGGGACCGGGTGTGCAGTAAGTTCCGCCCTTTGCAACGGGGAAGAACGAGTCGATAAGGCGCACCTTTGTTTCCATTGTTTCAACGGGTGCAAGCCTTTCGCTGTAGCATTTTACCGCTCTTTTTACGGGCCATTTGAACGACATTGAAACGGGGATTTCCCTGCCTCTCTCATCGGCAAGAACGGCAACTGTTTCGTTAACCGTATATTCGCCCTTATCGGCGATTGACTTGAGAGTATAGCTGCCGAGAAGATAGAAAGGAACAAAAATTTTATGGGTAAACGGTCCTTCGGGAACTGTACCTATATACTCGCCTGCACGCAGAGTATCGCCGATTTTTGCCGTGGGAGTGAACTCCCATTTCTTTTCGGCATTGAGTCCGTCAGCATACACTCCCCTTTCAAGGAACCAGCCTGCCTGCTCGGCAAGAACGGGCAGAGGATTCTGCAAACCGTCGTAAATCTGACCGAGAAGACCGGGTCCGAGCTGTGCGGAGAGCATTTCGCCCGTAAAATCAACGTCGTCGCCGCATTTTATGCCGCCCGTCATCTCATAAACCTGTATCTGAGCGATATCACCCTTGATACGGATAACCTCGCTTTTGAGCTTTGTGTTATCAACATTAACGTAGCATATTTCGTTCATCGAAACGTTGCCCTCAAACCTTACGGAAACAAGGTTACCGTTAATGCTTACTACCTTGCCTTTGTTTTCGGTCATTGTATAACCTCCGATTTCTCTCCGTTCATAACGGAATCATAGATATTTCTGTATGCGGTTTCTCCGCTTTCTTTATCAAACTTTCTGATTCGGAAAATAAGCTTGAGCTTCAGCCCGTAATAGAAAACGTAGTCCTCCGAAAACGAATCCGTCGGCCTGAGCGATTCAAGAAACTCAAGACGGAATCGGTTAAGGAATTTTTCGGCTTCCATGGGGCTTTCAATCTCAACGGCGGTGCGTGCCGCCTGCAAAAGCTCGGCAGAATAAGAATTCATATTTTCCTGAAAGCTCTTGTTGAGTTTATCCGCGCGCAGCTTTGCAAGCACAAAACGCAGATTTCTCTCGCCCTCATTCCATTTTTCAATCAGCGAAGACGATGATTTTTCGGGGCTTTTAGGCGGAACAAGAGTTAATTTTCTCAATTCTGCAACGGCTTTTTTGCTCATAAATCTCTCGCAAAGCTCCGTAAATCTTTCTTCCGTTATGGGAAGCGGAGCGTTTTCGTTAATTCCGTCAAGCGACGGTAATTGAGATATAAGATAATATTCAGCCATATTATTCAGCCTCTTTCAGAAGTGCCGTAACACGGGGGCTGAGATAGTTTGACAGCATATCGG
This sequence comes from Acutalibacteraceae bacterium, assembly GCA_045602245.1. Classification (GTDB taxonomy): domain Bacteria; phylum Bacillota; class Clostridia; order Oscillospirales; family Acutalibacteraceae; genus CAG-177. Next base: position 6,423 of record JAZSBC010000018.1, read on the forward strand.
TAACGGCATCTGCAGAATAATCGTAATAAACCGAGCCGTTGTTAACGGCAATGCGGAATCCGCCGTCAAAATTATCGTTCGCCTTAAGAGTAACGCCGCCAAGCATTTTTGCCTTAAGCTGTGAAAGAAGGGCATCCTCGAGCTTTTTAAGGTCATCTGCGGTTAAGATAACAGAAATATCCTCTGCTTCGGGCTTGCCTGCCCAACATTCAACGGCATTGATGATAAGCTTTACAAAATCTTCTGACGAATAAACGGCATTCACGTTGCTGCCCACAATTGCAGCAAGCTCTCTCGCTACGCTTTCTCTGAACGAGATGAGCAGGTTTCTGCCTGCCTGACGGAGCGCATCTTCACCCGATTTAACGGCTTTTTCGTTTTCAGCCTTTGCATCGGCAATCATCTTATCAGCCTTTGCCTGAGCCTCGGCGATAATCTTTTCAGCCTCGGTTTTTGCGGAAAGAATTATAGCTTCCGCCTGATTTTCAGCCGCTTCAACGCCGTCTTTCTTAATCTGTTCAATAAGTTCCTGAAGCTGTATTTCCATAACGACTTCTCCTTTTTTCGGTTTGATTTGCGTCAAAAAAGCATAAAGGAACCAACATCCTCTGCAGACAGCTGGTTCCTTAAATACACTGTTATAGTTGAAAATAATTATATCACAATCATTTGATTTGTCAAGAAAAACTTTGTATATATGAAATTTTTTCGCTTGCCGAATTGTGACTTATATGTTATGCTGAAATATATTCTTTTTTTGAATTATAATTCAGGCTCGAAAAATTTTTTGAAAAATTTTTAAGTTTTAACAGACCAAACTCAAAAAGCTTACGTCTTACTGATGACAAACAAAAAAACGGAGGGTTCGTAATGAACGAAAACACCAAAAGAATCGACGAACTTGCGAAAAAAGTAAAAAAAGGCGATAAAAAAGCTTTTGAGGAGCTGTATAAGCTGACCAGTGCAAGAGCATACTTCACTGCGCTCCAGATTTGCGGCGATAAGCAGGAAGCCGAGGATATTCTTCAGGAAAGCTACGTCACTGCCCTCAGTAAGATTTCTTCGCTTGAAAGGACAGAGAGCTTTATGAGTTGGTTTAACAAAATTGTTGTAAATAAAAGCAAAGATTTTCTCAGAAAGAAAAACCCGAAAACACTCTCTGAAGAAGATGAATGGCTCTTTGAAGGTCAGGCAGACGAAACAGAAAGCTTTTCACCTGAAAGCAGCGTTGACAAGGAAGAGCTAAAAACCGAAGTTATGGATGCTCTCAAAGAACTTTCGGCAGAGAAACGCACCTGCGTTATGATGAGATATTTCAACGATATGAGCGTTAACGAAATTGCGCAGGTTATGGAAGTTCCCGTCAGCACGGTCAAAAACAGACTTTTTGATGCTCGAAAAGAACTCAAAAAGCTTTTTGAACGCAAGGGCATAACCGCCGCTTACAGCATTGCACCCTTCGGAGTTGTCGGCTGGGCATTCAATGCTGATTTCGAAAGCATTGCTCAGACCTTCAACAACAGCCCCGTTTCAGAAAAAATCTTTTCGGGAATCACTGTTGCCGCCTCGGCAGCTGCGGCAGGCACCGCGGCAAGCACCGTTGCAACGGGAACGGGCTTGCTGGCAAAGGCTGCATCGGCAACAACGGTTCAGAAAGTTATTTCCGGCATTGTTGTTGCAGGCGTTGTAACGGGTTCGACCATCGGCATTAACTCTGTTGTCAACAGCAAAAAAGTTTCTGACGATATTCCTGCAACGTCATATTCAGAAACAACCGATCATATTTCCCTCAACGAGGATATGAATTCAGTCGTAAATATTGTTCAACCCGCCACTCCCGAGGAAGAAAAAGAACACGAAGATATGATTTTGAATTATGATCTTGTCGGCACCATGCCGATGAAAATCAATTACAAAGGCAACCTTGAACCCGGCAGAAACCATTTAACGTTTGAGGAAGACACCTCTATATACTACGTGGATTTTTATGCAGATAAGCCTGGATATTATCGGTTTACCGGCGATTATGAAAATCGGTTGGCATACTGCCGTGTAAACGTGCCCGTCCAAGACCCGTCAAACGGCGCCATAAAAGATTTTGAGGACGGCGAAGGAAACTTCAAAGACGGATTTGTTTATTATCTCGACAAGGGTAAGAATACTCTTGTTATAGAAAAGGGTATCAGGTACGAAAGCGATGAATCTGAAGTTGACGTTGAGTATCTCGGTGAAGAAATAGCCGAAATCGTTTTTGATGAAGAAAAGGTAAACAACATTGTTCTCGGATACGATGAGTTTGTGGACGGTGATATACTGATTTGGCAGAAGCAGGAAGGCATTGCGGACGGACTGTATGCAAACGTCTTCCCGTTAAAGATTATTTTCACGGACGGAACAGAGCGTGATCTGGGCAAATGTGAGTTAACCTACCGTGTTAAAGAAGGCGAACTGAAAGCAGGAAAAAACACCGCAATATTCACTCTCTGGGGTGAAACGTTTGAAAAAGAAATAACCCTGCATCCCGTTACGGATTACGTCAAAGAAATCGAAGTGAATAATCTTGACGATTTTATCTATGCCGAAATCGGAGAAGACGGCTACGTGTATGATAAGCCCGAAGTAATTTATATAACGGTTACATATGCCGACGGAAGCAAAGAAACCTTCAACAGCAAAGATTGGGACGGATTTATCAGGCTGGATAACGGAGTTGAACTCAGGGTTTCTGTTTATCAGACAGACGTTGTCCGCACTATGGATCAACAGCTCCGCAGCAGAGGACCTCTCAAATTTGTGGTTTCAATAGGCGAAAATAACATTTATGTTGACCGTGTATATATAATCAAAAAATTTGATATCATAGGCTTCAGAAAGGCTCTTGATAAAAATAATCTTGCAACCGCAAAGGAATATTCGGAGACGTTGAACAAATTCTATGAGCGGACATTAAATGAAGTTTCGGATACGGGAGATTACCTTCTTTATTCATACAGCCTTGCAGAAAACACGGTATACTATTCCTTCAAGCTTGCAAAGAGAATAGCAGGTTTTGAGCTTGACTACGCAATAACAACCTATAAAATTCTGACAGAAAACAAATTTGAAATCGAATAGCAAACAGCAAAAAACCGCTCCTTTACGGGGCGGTTTTCTTTGTTATTGACTGATTTTTTTACAGTGTTTTAATCAAATATAACGTATATTTCGTGTTTGAGAGTCCAGAAAACGTTGATAATAGTGCGAATGATTTTTTGGATTATGTTTTCGCCTTTGTATTCCGCATCCGTACCCGTGCCTCCGTAACAGCCGATGTTATTGCTTTCAACGGGATTGCCGAAGAAATCCTCTGCGGCATCCGTATTTGCGCCTGCGCCGATAAGCGGCGAATCTGCTGAAAGTTTAAAGCTGTTTACATCGGTATAATCCGTACCGCTGAAGCCGGGAACCGTGTTCATTGCGCCGAGGTCAACAAGCGGCGTCATAACGTTATAATAACAGTTGTTTTCAAACACGTTGCCTCTTGAAGAGTCAACATCATAGGCAAAGGTTGCGCCGTCTTCGGGAACGATGATATTGTTGGCAATATATGAATCGTAAAGATTCTTGAACTGAAATTCGCCGCAGTTGACGATTGTGTTGTTATAGAAGCTGAAATTATGCTCGCCGCAGGAACCGACAGCCGTTGTTGAACGCGCACCGTTATCGTTTACCGAAAGGCAGTAGCGGACCGTGTTGCCGTGGTGCCCGCTGTGGTTGGGACAGTTACACATAAAGCGCACGTTATCGTGTGAATAAATATACTGATAAGTGCAATTATGGGAATATGAATCAAAGTCAACCGCCATACCGTCGCCGATGTTTTTCTGGCCTGCAATTTCGCAATACTGAATCGTGCTGTTTCTGCTTCCCCAGAACCACATTGCAGCGGTGAAATATTCAACGTCGCCGTTTTCCAGAAGCTCCGCACCGCCCTGACAGCAGTTGATTGAACGGCAATGGGTAACAAGCGCGCCGTCACACATACCGACTATAACCGCCTCGGCATCCATTTCGTGGAAATAGCAGCCTTCAATCAGCAAGCCTTCGTTATAAACGGGGTCGATTTCATCTTCTTCGCACCAGGGAGTCTGCGATTCGTTCCACGAACCCCAGATCATAAATCCGTTTGCGCAGTTATAAACTTCGCAGTTACGGATTGTGAGATCATTGACGGCATATCTCGACTTTGCAGGCAGACCCTTGACCATAACCGCCGCCCTTGCAGAAGCCGCACCGTTTGAATTATCGTCTCTGCTGTGTACTTTATAGTTCTGCATATCGGTAAAATAAACGTTTTCAACCGTTATGCCTTCGGAAGTCTGAGTGCGCGTATCAATCCATATTCCGCCGCCGTTCGGGGCTTTGATATGAAGGTTTGAAACGGTAACGTAAGAGCAGTCAAAAAGCCTGAAAACCTCTGTTTTTTCATTGGTATAAAGAAGAGCTTTTTCGCCCTCGCCGTAAGACGAAATCACGATGGGGTTTTCTTTTGTTCCGTTGCAGGTAAGGGTAACGGCGCACTCATATTCGCCGCCGTTTTTGAAGAGAAAGTGCGTGCCGGGTCTGATATCGAGATTTTTAAGCCCTGCAATGGTTTTTACGGGATGGTTTATATCGGTTCCGCTGTTTGAATCGTCGCCGTTAACGGAATCGAGATAGTAATAATTCTTTTCATTTTCAGCCGCATAAGTATATGAACCCATACTTGCGAAAATGAGCAACAGTGCCATCAAAAAGCATAAAATTCTGTTGATTTTCTTCATTTTCAACTCTCCTTAATTTGCAATGGACATATTGTAACACACTGTTCCGATTCAGTCAACCGAAATATACTTTTATACAATATTTTGTATTTTTATTCGTTTTGCAAATTCAAACCGCAATCTGTTCAGCATTGAAAATTGCACTTATTATAATATTTTCCAATTTGACATTTTGTGCAATATTGATATATTAAATGTATTGACTTCTTATATAAAAAGGAGTATAAT
>JAZSBC010000019.1:0-7862 GCA_045602245.1 Acutalibacteraceae bacterium
CGAAGATAACGCAGAACACGGCTACGGTATGTACCTTGGTCAGAACGCTATCCGCAACAGCCTTATCGCTAAGGTTAAGGAAGTTGCAGCAGCAGAATGCGCAACAGAAGAAATCAAGGCAGCTGCAGCAGCTTACCTTGACACAGTTAACAACGGCGCAGCAAACGCAGCAGCTACAGAAGCTCTCGTTGCAGCTCTCGAAGGCTGCGATTGCGCAACTTGCAAGGAAATCCTCGCAAGCAAGGAATACCTCGCTAAGAAGTCAGTTTGGATCTTCGGTGGCGACGGCTGGGCATACGACATCGGCTTCGGCGGTGTTGACCACGTTCTTGCAGCAGGCGAAGACGTAAACATCATGGTATTCGATACCGAAGTTTACTCAAACACAGGCGGTCAGGCATCAAAGGCTTCAAACATCGGCCAGGTTGCACAGTTCGCAGCAGCAGGTAAGGGTATTGCTAAGAAGAGCCTTGCTGAAATCGCTATGAGCTACGGCTACGTTTACGTTGCACAGATTGCTATGGGTGCAGATGCTAACCAGACAATCAAGGCAATCGCAGAAGCTGAAGCTTACAACGGTCCTTCAATCATCATCGCATACGCACCTTGCGAAATGCACTCAATCAAGGGCGGTATGGTTAACTGCCAGGCAGAAATGAAGAAGGCTGTTGACTGCGGTTACTGGAATATGTTCCGTTACAACCCCGCACTCAAGGCAGAAGGCAAGAATCCCTTCACCATCGACAGCAAGCCCGCAACCGGCAGCTACAGAGAATTCCTTCTCAACGAAGCTCGTTATTCATCACTCACACGTTCATTCCCCGAAAGAGCAGAAGAACTCTTCACTCTTGCAGAGAAGACATCAGTTGAGAGATATGAGCATCTCCTTCGTCTTAAGGACCTCTACGCTCCCAAGGCTGACTAATCCTTAAATAAATCAACGGCTCGGTTCTTCGGAACCGGGCCGTTTTTGTTGCATAAAAAAGGGGCGACAGTCAGTCGCCCTTTTTACATATCAAATTCATTCCACGGGAATTCTGCTGTGTCGGGTTTTGCGGTGAAAATAAGTTTTTCTCCGCTTATGGGGTGAGCAAATTCAAGAGTATGGGCAAAAAGAGCAAGTTTTCCGCTTCCGCCGCCGTATTTTCCGTCCCCGTAAAGCGGCATTTTTCTGCTCGCAAACTGAACTCTTATCTGATGCGTTCTGCCCGTATGAAGCAGAATATCAAGCAAGGTTTTGCCGTCGTTTTCGCCGATAATCTTATATTCGAGCGATGCGTCACGCACACCCTTGCGTTCACGCTTAACAACAAAAGTTTTGTTTTTCTGCTTATCCCTGAAAAGCAAATCTTTCAGCACTCCGCTGTTTTCATCGGGTCTGCCGTGAACAACAGCATAATAATGCTTCCTGATTCCGTTCTGCTCAATCTGTTTTGAAAGTGCGGCGGCCGACTTTGAGCTTTTGGCATAAACCATAACTCCTGCCGTTTCTCTGTCAAGCCTGTGAACGGGGTATGCCTGTGCATCCTCGCCATTCTGCTCAAAGTGAGCATTGAGAAGCGAAACCATATCCTTGCCGCCGTCTGTCCCCTGGCTGATAATTCCTGCAGGTTTCAGGCAGACTGCGATAAATTTATCCTCATGTAAAATCTTCATTTTCTACTTTAAGCCTTGCCCTTTTTTCGCTTTTGCGAAGCGAATACTTTATGTTTCCCGTAACAAGAGAGAACTTTGAGGCAAGCTCAAGCGGTTCTTCTCTCATACCCGTTCTGAACCACTCGGAAATAATGCCTACGAATGCATATTCATAGAACGCCGCAATAAATTCAATATCCTCTTCGGGAACGTTCATATCCTGCGCCATAAACTGAACAAGGTCAACCATAATTTTGTTGCATACCTTATACATATAGTTTTCGAAGTATTCATAGCTTCTTGATGCACAGATATTGTTGATAAGTTTTTTATGGTCATAGGCAACGTAAGCAACCTTTATAAACGCCGCAGCCCAGGATTTGCCTTCCTTATGAGCCTCAACAAGCTCGTTGAGTTCTTTCATAAAAACCTCTTCAAGCAAATCGTAAATATCACTGTAATAATAATAAAACGTATTGCGGTTAATATCGCAGGCTTCAACGACATCCTTAACCGTTATCTTATCAAAGGGCTTCTTTTCAAGCAAATCTATAAAAGTATAATATATCAGTTTCTTTGTATCTTTCTGCATATTTCCACCTCCGCTTTTTATCGTCCCATATTATAAGTGTCATTTTCTTCTGTTTTTGTTGCATCGCCGTTACAGTGCATTCAATATTGTAACACACTTTTGCGGATAAATCAAGGGCATTTTCAAATACCGGTCTGTGTCACGGTTTGCGCGCTCACGGGCGGAGCGGTTGTCTGCGGCTTTTCACGTTCGGGCATAGTAAATCCGTGAATGAATCCGCTCTGCTCAAGCGAACAGATATCACCGCCTATAATCCTGCCCTCATATATCAGCAGATTCGCCTGCACCGTGCCTTTCATATTTTCAAGGCCCGGATAATTAAGCACGTCATACGTCCACCTTTTCGCGCGCACGCCTTTATAAAGCTCAAGGTCAAGCCCCTGAGCCTTATTCATTTCAGCATACTCTGCGTATCCGTCGTCAAAATTTTCAGGAATGATAACCTCGCTTATTTCAACGGGGTCGGGCGAAATCTTCCAGCCGAATTGCGAAAGAAAAGCTTCTCTTTCGGCAGAATTTTCAGCTCTGTAATTAATCGCGGAATCGTTCGTAACGGGCTTTTTTTCGCTTACAAAAAGCATCACAATCGAAATAACAACCGCAACAACGGCAATCGCAACCGCCGCAATTCCGGTTTTTGAAGTTTTAAAAGAATATACAAACATCTGAACACCGCCTGAAAACATACTTTATTTAAAATGTATGTTCTGCCCGCGTTCAATATTACACCTTCATTTTAAGAAGCATAATTCCCGATGCGGTGATATCCACAGCTCCGTATTCACCCATTCTGATACTGCCGGGGTTCATAACGTAAAGTCCGTCATCATAGGCAGTCACGGATTCGTGGGTATGGCCATATAATGCAATATGCGCACCCAAAGACCTTGCTTTTTCAGTAAAATACTGCGTGCCGTGTTTCACAAATTCGGTGTGCCCGTGAGAACAAAAAATCTTCCTGCCCATAAACTCAACGATTTCATTCTGCGGCAGCTGTGAATAAAAATCGCAGTTTCCGCACACCTGAACCACTCTTCTGCCCCCGATAAAGTTTTCGAGATTGCTCAAATCTCTCTCGCCGTCCCCCAGATGGATTATCATATCGGCTTCGGGGTGGTCAGTCAATGCGTCACGCATACCCGACGTTGAGCCGTGGGAATCCGAAAAAACAAGAATTCTCATATTTTCCTCCGTTCTGTAAAGGCTGATTCCGACATATATTATAGAACGAAAAGGCGGTGATTGCAATAAATAAAAATAATTTATCCCTTGAAGAGCTGATGCGCCTTGCAAGAGCATCCGAAAGCAAAAGCCCCGAAGATATGCTCGGAGCTGTCAAAGACAGAGTTTCCGATGATAAAATGAACGAAATCAAAAGAGTTCTCGGCGATAAAAAAGCCCTTGAGGAACTGCTCAGAAGCGAGCAGGCTCAACGGCTTATGCGTCAGTTCAAAAAATAGGTGAACCTTTATGGACAGCATAAACGATATTTTATCAAGCCTTACCGATGAGGATATGGAAAATCTGAGGGCTGCGGCAGAATCGTTTTTCTCTTCAAACGAAGAAAAATCTTCAGCTCCGCCGCCCTCCGGCTCCTCTATGCCCGATTTTTCGGGCATACTCGGTAACGCACAGATGATGGCGAAAATCAGCTCGATAATGAGCGCGATGAACAAAAAAGACGACCGAACAAGGCTAATCGAAGCGCTCAAACCGCTTCTCAGCGAAAAAAGAAGGCATAAGGCAGATGAAGCAATGCAGATGATGAAGCTGTTTGAACTTCTGCCGACTCTGACACAGATTATGGGCGGTGATAACAAGAAATGAATCCGGATATTCTCAGACTCATTCTGCCTGCCGATAATTGCCGCTACGTTAACCGAACCGCGCAGAGCGATGACCGTTCAATAATTCTGCCTGTCGTAATCTTACTTATGAGCGAAAACTGCGACTTTTTTCTTATATTTTCATTATTATATATACTTATGTAGCTTGAAATGAATTGAAATATATTGTAAAATAAAATTAAGGAGTGATAATTATGAACTATCAATATAAAACAAGCGGCACCTGTTCACGTTCGATTGATTTTGAAATTGAAGACGGCGTTGTAAAAAACGTGCGTTTTCACGGCGGCTGCGACGGCAACCTCAAGGGCATAAGCTCAATCGTTGACGGAATGAAGGTTGAAGATGTAATATCAAGGCTTGAAGGTATCCGCTGCGGATTCAAAAGCACGTCCTGCCCCGACCAGCTTGCAAAGGCACTTAAAGCAACAGAAGGAGAAATAATCAATGGAAAATAAAGCTTTATACGTAATGGCAGGATATGACGATGAAACCGAAAACCATCTTGCAGGTATACAGAACAAGCTCTATGATGCCGGTTTTACGGGTACTCACACCAAAAATATTCCTCAGCATATCACCCTGTGCAGTTACCCTGTTGAACAGGAGGAAATGCTGAAAGAAAAGCTCAGCACCATAGCCGAAGAATTTGCGGCATTTGATATCTGTTTCACCCATGTCGGTATTTTCAGCGGCGGAAACGTGCTGTTTATTGCACCGGATAAGAACAAAAAACTTATTGAACTCGGTGAACTTTTTGGCAATACCTACGGCTGGCCTCCTCACACAACAATGCTCATTGACGAACCCGAAAACATTAAAAGGGCTCTGCCGATGGTACTTAATGAATTTTCACAATTCAGCGGAAAAGTAACCTCTCTGCACCTTTATGAATTCTGGCCTACAAGACCGATTCTGACTGTTCATTTCAAGTAAACAACAAAAAACGGCGGAAATTTGGGCGCCCTTTCACAAGGAAGTTAAGGTTTTTATCGGCTCTTTTCCGTTAATACTTTACGAAAAAAATCCGCAATACATCAAGTATTACGGATTTTTTGTCATTTCGTCTAAACGAAAAATAACCTGATAAAAACTGCTTCGCACCTTAAAAAGAGATAGTTTGGTTATAGAACAAGGCAAAAAGCGCAGAAATCCTTGACGGATTTCGAGCATTTTTAACGCAGTTATATACCAAAATATCCTTTCTTAAGGCTTAAATTCCTTATGAAAGGTCGCCCTTCCGCCGTTTTTTTATTTTAATTCAAAATCAGCTGAGTTCGGGAATAAATGCATCGTGAATTGCACTGACAGCTTTGTCTGCATCGGCAACGTCGATAAGAACAGAAATTTTGATTTCGCTTGTTGCGATCATCTGAATATTGATATCGCTCTCGAAAAGAGCCTCAAACATCTTTGCTGCAATGCCGGGATGCGATTCCATACCTGCGCCGACAACAGAAACCTTAGCAACGCTTGTATCTGTAAGAACTTCAAGACCTGAAACAAGATCAAGATTTGCAAGAACCTCAAGAGTATCGTCAAGATGTGACTTAGCGGTTGTGAAGGTGATATCCTTTGTATCGCCTCTGCCTACAGACTGAAGAATGATATCAACGTTGATATTCTTTGAAGCAAGTTTGCCGAAAATCTTATATGCTATGCCGGGAACGTTGGGAACACCGATTATTGAAACACGGGCAACGTCCGTATCTTTTGTAACACCTCTTACGAGCATTTTTTCCATATTAGCTACCTCCTTAACTATCGTGCCGGGTTTACGGACAAGGCTTGAGAGAACTTCAAGCTTAACGTTATATTTCTTTGCCATTTCAACCGAACGGTTGTTGAGAACCTGTGCGCCGAGAGTTGCAAGCTCAAGCATCTCGTCATAAGTAATCTCATTGAGTTTTACTGCGCCCTTGACCTTTCTGGGGTCTGCGGTGTAAACGCCCTCAACGTCGGTATAAATCTGGCAGCGGTCTGCGTGCATTGATGCGGCAATCGCAACTGCGCTTGTATCCGAACCGCCTCTGCCGAGAGTTGTTATATCGTCATATTTGTTAAGACCCTGGAAGCCTGCAACGATAACGATATTATTCTTTGCAATTTCCATCTTGATACGTTCTGCAGATACTTTCTTGATTCTTGCCGAACCGTATGCGGAGTTTGTTGAGAAACCTGCCTGCCAGCCGAGAAGCGAACAAGCGGGATAACCGAGGCTTTCAATAGCCATTGCGAGAAGCGAAATTGAAATCTGCTCGCCTGATGCAAGGAGCATATCCATTTCTCTCTTTGAAGCCTTGGGATTGATTTCCTGAGCTTTTGCAATAAGATCGTCTGTTGTGTCACCCTGAGCGGAAACAACAACAACAACGTCGTTGCCTGCCTTATAGGTGTCAGTAACGATTCTTGCTACATTCATTACTCTTTCGGCGTTTGCAACTGAACTGCCGCCGAACTTCTGAACAATTAAAGACATAGTAACCTCCAAATATTGAAATAAGAATTAATAGTTTGTAATTCTTATTACTGACTCGATTTTTGCTTCATCAACAAGTGCAAGCTTTTCGTTAAGCTCTTTTTCGCTCACGGGAGACGTTACAAAAGCAATTTCGCCTTCGGGCGCATCTGCTCTTGCAAGAGTTGTAACTCCGCCGAAAAGACCGTTGATTTTTGCAACTGCAGCAGCTGCATTATCGGTTGTTGCTCTGATATAGAATGAAGTAACGTTTTCAAGATAATCTGCAACGTAACCGTCTGTGCAATCCTGCCATGCGATAAACTTTTTGCGGTTCATATTTCTTGCGCAGTCGATAACGTCTGCAACAACGGCGCTTGCGGTGGGCATTTTGCCCGCACCTCTGCCGTAGAACACAACGTCGCCGATAGCATCACCGCGAACAAGAATTGCGTTGAACACGTCGTCAACCGAAGCAAGCTGGCTGTGATTCTGAATAAATGCAGGGGAAACCATAACGGAAACTCTGCCGTCCTCAAGCTTCTTTGCTTTTGCAATAAGCTTGATTACGCCGCCCCATGCACGGGCATATTCAACATCCGAAAGAGCAATGTTGCGGATTCCTTCGGTATGTACGTAATCGGGATAAACGTGCTTGCCGAAGCAGAGTGCGGCAAGGATGCAGATTTTTCTGCAGGCATCGTGGCCGTCAACGTCGGCAGACGGGTCACGCTCGGCATAACCGTTTTTCTGAGCAAGAAGAAGGGCTTCTTCAAAGGTCATACCGTCTGTTATCATTTTTGTAAGAATAAAGTTTGTTGTGCCGTTGAGAATACCTGCGATTTCATCAATATCGTTTGCGGCAAGGCACTGGCTGATAGGTCTGATAATGGGAATACCGCCGCCTACACTTGCTTCAAACAGGAAGTTGACGTTGTTTTCATCCGCAATCTGAAGAAGCTCGCAGCCCTTTGCGGCAACAAGCTCTTTGTTTGAGGTAACAACGTGTTTGCCCGCCTTAAGGCAAGCAACAACATATTCATAAGCAGGGTGAAGACCGCCCATCGTTTCAACAACGATTTTAACCTCATCATCCTCAACTATTTTTGAGTAATCCGAGATGACAAGATTTTCATAGGGGTCGCCGGGGAAAGTACGGCGGTCAAGAATGTATTTGAGCTCCATTTCGCTCTGCATACTTTTTTTAAGAATATGGTCGTGGTTTTTGTTGAGAAGAGCCGCAACGCCCGAACCGACAACACCATATCCCATTACAGCAACATACATACAAAGCGCTCCTTTCGGAAAGGTTTATTTTAAATTTAATCAC
>JAZSBC010000020.1:0-4821 GCA_045602245.1 Acutalibacteraceae bacterium
CTTTCAATAGCAGGAAGTGATTGCAGCGGCGGTGCAGGAATTCAGGCAGATATTAAAACAATGACTATGAACGGTGTTTATGCAATGAGTGCAATTACCGCCCTGACTGCACAAAACACAATGGGAGTTTTTGCAATATCCGAATCGTCACCCGAATTTTTAAAAGAACAAATTGATGCGGTCTTTGATGATATATATCCCAATGCAGTTAAAATCGGTATGGTTTCATCTTCGGAGCTTATTTCCGTTATTGCTGAAAGGCTGAAATTTTATAACGCCAAAAACATCGTGGTTGACCCCGTTATGGTTGCAACAAGCGGCTCGGAACTGATGAAAACCGATGCGGTGCAAACTCTTATTGAAGAACTTTTGCCTATTGCAACGGTTGTAACTCCGAACATTCCCGAAGCAGAAGTTTTATCGGGTGAAAAAATACAGAGTAAGGAAAATATGCTGAATGTCGCAAAGTTAATCGGAGACAAATACGGATGTGCTGTTTTGCTTAAAGGCGGGCACAGTATCAATGATGCAAACGACCTCCTTTATTCAAACGGCAAATTAAAATGGTTTGAAGGCAAAAGAATAAACAACCCCAATACCCATGGAACAGGATGCACTCTTTCGTCAGCAATTGCATCAAATCTTGCCAAAGGCTGTTCACTTGATGAATCGATACAAAATGCCAAAGATTATATCTCGGGAGCACTTTCTGCTATGCTTGATTTGGGAAAAGATTCAGGTCCGATGAATCATGCATTTAAAATAACTTGATTTTGAATTTCAATTAAAAATAAAAAATAGCAGGCAACATTCAGTATAAATGTTGCCTGCAAAATTTTATCTCATATCTGATAATGGTGTGAAATCTGTATTATTTAGCAGATATTCTTTCATCTTACCGCTGAGCAGCAATCTGACATAACTCATCGGCTCATTGTAGATAAGATAATCGAGTTCTGATGTTTCGTACATATTTTCTGCATATTCGTTTTCGACGGCTATGCAGTCGATTGACACCATAGAGCCGCCGGCGAGTTTGACTTCAACACAAGCGGTGTCGATATTAAATTCACAAGAAACAATGTTATTAATCATAAGTAAAAAACTCCTTTTATTTGTTTGAAAAAGTAGGAAAAGTACGTTCTGAAATCGTTGATATATAAGGGATTGAAAGTGCGGTAATCGAGGGGTATGTATAGTTTGACCTGTTACCCCGATTTTGCGTTTACTTTTTCCACATGATGAATTTTGAATTGCAAAAATCAAGCAATCCAAAACATATTCGTTACAGTTAAAAATTTACCAAATAGAGCTTCTGAAACCATTGTATATCAACGGTTTCAGAGTGCGGTAATTCAGGGGTGCGTATAGTTTGACCTGTAACCCCGATTTTGCGGTTCTATTGTTCCAATGCCAATTTTTAAATTGTAAGAATCGGGATAATTGCAAATTTGCAAAAAATTGACAAGATTTCAAAATTTGATTATAATATAATTAGATAAGAAATTATCTCAGCGAGAACAAAGACATTCTCTCGGTCGAATGGTCGAGGGGTTCAATACGGCGGGAAAGGAGATTTTAGCAACAGCCAACGAAGCTTCGCCGTTGAATTCCAAATGCAACGTCGAGCTGCCGCAGTCGGTAATCGACTCATTCGCAAGGTTTCTTGTGCCGGAGATACGAAAGTATTATGAATCCGAAGAAGGCAAAAAAGCGTTTGAAAAATGGCAGCAAGAAAATGGGTAAGACAGTAAGACTATGACAACATAGCAACACATAAATAAAAGAGAGCCAAGGCTTTAAACCTTGACTCTCTTTTCTGTTTTGCATCAGATCAGAACCCTTACGGCGAAACCGCCTTTGAAATAATAAGTGTTCATCCAATGCCCGTTTGGTGGACCTGATGGGAGTCGAACCCACGACTTCTACAATGCGAATGTAGCACTCTCCCAACTGAGCTACAGGCCCGAATATAGGGAAATTATATTCTTTTTCTTTGAAACTGTCAATAATAATTATTTATGATTGTATTCAAATTTCTAAACATCTTCTAAAGTTTTTCTAAAATTGAAGTTTGTTATTGAATACTTCATATTTTGATGATATAATTGCTCGAATACAAGTTTACAAAATCTGTAACGCAGGTTTTGTATGCTGAAAGTTTAGGTGTGTAATGAAAAAGAAACTTTTGATGATAATAAATCCGTGCTCGGGCAGGGATAAAATCAACGATGATTTGTCGGATGCGCTCAGAATTTTCGGCGCTCACGGATACAAAACCACCGTTCTCAACACAACCAAATCGGGCGATGCCACCGAATTTGCCAAGCAGTACGGCTCTGAATACGACGTTGTTGTCTGCAAAGGCGGAGACGGAACGTTCTGCGAGATGCTCAACGGAATAATGGCTCTTGATAAAAAGCCACAGATTGGTTTTGTGCCTGCAGGAACAACAAATGACCTTGCCAATACGATTGGTCTGCCGTCCGACGTTTCAAAAGCGGCGAAGCTGATAATGAAGGAATCACCGCGTCCCTGCGACCTCGGTGTTTTCAACGGCAGATATTTTACATACGTTGCGTCTTTCGGTGCGTTTACAAGATGCTCATACGCAACGTCACAGAAGCTGAAAAATAAAATCGGCAGAATTGCTTATTTCTACGGTGCGGCAAAGGACGTTAAGGATATAAAACCCGTTCCGATGCGCTGCGTTGTAGACGGCGTTGAATATGAGGGAGATTATGTTTTCGGTTCGGTTTCGAATTCATACACCGTTGGCAAAATCATCCATATGAGCGAAGATACGGTTTGCCTCAATGACGGAAAATTCGAAATAATACTTGTCAGAATGCCCAAGAGTGTCAAGGGCTGGACGAACGTGGCGGAGTGCATTTTAAAAAAGAAATTTGATTGCGAAGAAATTGATTTCATTCAGGGTTCGCATATCGAAATAAAGACGCTCGACGGTTCAAAAATTCCCTGGACGCTTGACGGAGAGTTTGGCGGCAACGTAAGCGAAGTTGTGGCGGACGTTGATAAACACGCATTCAGAATGTTCCGTCCTCCTCTGCTTCACGAAATGGAAGAATAAATTCAAGGACAGCCGAGGCTGTCCTTTTTATTTTTTTAAAAACAAAAACAGCCCACAACGTGGACTGTTTTTTTCTGGCGGAGAAGGGGAGACTCGAACTCCCGCGCCGGTTTCCCGACCTACGCCCTTAGCAGGGGCGCCTCGTCACCAACTTGAGTACTTCTCCAAATCGGTAACATATATATCAATATAATTACTTTTTAAATGGCGGAGAGAGTGGGATTCGAACCCACGGTACCCGTAAAGGTACGACGGTTTTCAAGACCGTTCCGTTATGACCACTTCGGTATCTCTCCGTAAATTGCTTTAATATGTTATCACAACATTTTGATTCTGTCAATAGCTTTTTTGTTTTTTGGGTGAATTATTTTAAAAGATTTTCGTCAAAGAAAAAACGGACAGCCGAAACGGCTGCCCGTATGAATGCTTACATATTGGCGAGAACGGAAAATGCAACAACAAAAACAAGATAGAAAATCCAGAAGATAAGGTAGCCTATCCAGAAAATCAGCATAACTATTGAGTATATCTTGTTTATCTTGGTAAGAATACCTGCTGTTTTGACTTTTCTGCGTGCTGAATGATACTGTTCAAGAATTGTTGCGTCAAGCAGTGATTCGTCGATAAAGGGAAGCAATTTGATTTTTTTGCTGACGATACCTGCCATAACAAGACCGACTATCTGTCCAATCAGGGGAATTGCCGCGCTGAGAGCAAGGCCGATAATAGAGGGAACGAAAGCCGAGTCTGCAATTTCTATATACTGCTGTACCGAAGCAAAAAAATCAGCGGCGTAGTTGTTGTTTACGGGTGGCTGCTGGTACTGATTATTGACAGGTTCCTGAACAACAACGGGTTCCTGAACAACAACAGGCTCCTGAACGGCAACGGGCTCCTGCTGCTGAACCTGATTTTCGGTTGCACTTCCGCAATAAATGCAGAAAGCTGAATCGTCGGCTATCTGGCCTCCGCAAGTTTTACAAAACATAATCTATATCTCCTTTTAAATAAAATCAAGCGTGAAATCCTGCAAACAAATCCGTGAAATCAAATGTGCTGCTGACTATGTAATAAAACAATGTAATTAACAAGTTTAAAATCATAGTTCCGATTGATACAAACAAAGCAATCGTCTTTAGCTTTGACGCAATGCGGATTTTGGTTTTTGCGGATTTATACTGTTCAAAAATCGTATCAACAAGATTATCTTCGTCAATATACGGCAGGTCGTTGAGCTTTGAACCTGCAATGCACGAAATGATAATACCTGCGAACGGAATTTTTGTTGACAGTGCAAGGGCAACAATCGAAAGGGGCAGAACGGCGTTTGAAGTCTTAACGTATTTATCGGCGTCTGATATTCTGTCTGCAACGCACGGTGCATTGCAAACGGGGCAATACGGTGAACTGTCATATTCTGTTCCGCAATTTCTGCATATCATAACGTATGCACCCTCTTTGAAATGTTATCATACTATAATTATATACAGTGTGTTTTGGCTATGTCAAGCAAATTCGAAATAAATTCATAATATTATTATACAATAATATATCGCATCTCCGATTGTATTCACAAAAGCTGATCTTTCACGAAACACACGGAGGGGTTGAAAAGAATGGTAAAAAAGATTGAAAAAAGGTGTTGACAAATGGGAGAGGATTTGGTAATATAGTCGAGCACTCCGCAAAAGAGCGGTGTGCAACGCACCTTGAAAATTAAACAACGATTG
>JAZSBC010000021.1:0-9703 GCA_045602245.1 Acutalibacteraceae bacterium
ATGCAATACAGAACGGGATTTGCCGATGATTGCGGTGTGCCGATGACAAACTACGGCATTGCTATTGCGCATATGAACGGAATTCTCAAACGCAGTGTTTCGCTTTTTCCGGATGCACTGAAAGAATTGGAATAATAAACGGTAGATGATAAAATGGATAAAAAGTTTTCTCTTGATATGACCGAAGGACCTTTTCTCAAAAAGATTCTTTTGTTTTCGGTTCCCCTTATGCTGACGGGACTTTTACAGCTTGCATATAATTCGGCTGACGTTATCGTTGTCGGTAAATGTGTCGGTCCCGAAGCGCTTGCGGCAGTTGGCTCGACGGGTTCACTGGTTAATTTGTTTCTTAATGTTTTTCTTGGTCTCTCGATGGGTTCGGGTGTTATGGTTGCAAGGCATATCGGCGAAAAAGATAACAAAAAAATCCACGAATGCGTTCATACCGCAATGCTTATGAGCGTTATCTGCGGACTTTTTATCGGCACAGTCGGATTTTTTGTGTCAAAATATATGCTTCGCATAATGGACGTACCGCCCGACGTTATTGAACTTGCGACTTTATATTTAAAAATTTATTTTCTCGGTTCGCCCGGTCTTCTTGCGTACAATTTCGGTGCGTCAATCATCAGAGCAACGGGCGATACCAAAAGACCGCTGTATATTCTTTCGCTTTCAGGGCTTGTGAACGTCGGTCTCAATCTTTTGCTTGTGCTTGTGTTTAATATGGGTGTAAGCGGTGTTGCGATTGCTACGATTGTTTCTCAGTATTTTTCGGCAATTTTCATTGTGATATATCTTATGAGAATGCCAAATTCCTGCAAACTAATCGTTAATAAACTGAAACTTTATAAGTCGGAACTCAAAAGCATAGTTCGTCTCGGTGTTCCTGCAGGTGTTCAGAATTCGCTTTTTTCGGTTTCGAACGTTATTATTCAGTCAACCGTCAACTCGTTCGGCTCAGTTGCAATGGCCGGCATTGCCGCAGGCTCAAACTTTGATTCATATGTTTATACCTGCACCAACGCCGTTGCCCAGACGGCAATGAATTTCACATCACAGAATATGGGCGCCAAGAAATACCGTAACGTAGGCAAGGTATACCGATATTGTCTTATTGTTACCGTGATTGTCGGCCTTGCTATGGGTTGGCTCGGCAGACTTTTCGGCGATCAGATAGTCGGATTATTCTCTGATGAAGCCGAAGTAATTGCAATCGGTGCCGAAAGACTTAAAATGATTATGCCGTTTTATTTCTTTTGTTCGCTTATGGACGTTGCGGCGTGTCAGATAAGAGGTATGGGAAAATCAGTTGAACCTATGATAGTTTCGCTTATCGGCGCTTGCGGCATAAGATTGTTCTGGGTATTTTTTGTTCTTCCGTATAACCACACCCTTATGTTCTTGTATATTGCTTATCCGTTGTCGTGGTCATTAACGTTTTTTGCTCAATTCATTCTTTATTTTATTATAAAACGGAGAATGAAGAAGAAAGGGCAGTTTGCATAATTATCAAAGCATCGCTTCGGCGGTGCTTTATTTTTTGAAAAAAAGTATTGACAAAACGGTCTACACGGTGTAGAATATAAATGGTCTACAAAATGTAGAATAAAGGAGAAGATATTATGAACGATTATCAGATGGGTGCTGTTGAATCAAAATTTGCGGATATTATATGGGAAAATGAACCTGTTTCGTCAACCGAGCTTGTTAAACGAAGCGAAGAGATGTTCAAATGGAAAAAGTCAACAACATATACAGTTTTAAAAAGACTTTGTGAAAAGGGGATTTTTCAGAATAACAAAGGAACGGTAACTTCGCTTGTTTCGAAGCAGGAGTTTTATTCCGTTCAAAGTGAAAAATTTGTTGAAGAAACTTTCAACGGCTCGTTGCCTGCTTTCCTTGCGGCTTTTACGGCTCGCAAGAATTTAACTCCCGATGAGGTGGCGCAGCTTCGCAGAATGGTTGAAGAATATGAGGAGGGATAACAATGGATATATTTTTTGATATATTCTTCTGGGTGCTTAACGCGAGTATTTCGGCATCATTTTTTGTGCTTGCCGTTTTTCTTCTCAGACTTGTTTTCAAAAAAGCACCGAGAGCGATTTTTGTTGTCCTTTGGGGACTTGTTGCCCTTCGTCTGATTTGCCCGATAAATATTGAGAGCGTTTTCAGCCTTGTTCCGAGTGCTGAAACTATTCCGACAGAACAGTTTGCATTTGACCAATATGAGGCTCTTAATGACAGCTATGACCTTGATATTGTTGATAATCCGAATTATTCCGAGGATTTGCAATACAGATTGCCGGGTGACGTTGATTCAAATTCGATTAAATTTATGTTCAATTATTTCGTATGGCTTATCGGTATGGGAATAATGTTTTTATATACCGCAATAAGCTATATAATTGTTAAACATAAAGTCCGTATTTCCGTGCCGTTGAAAGATAACATATATTTATGTGACGGAATTGATACTCCGTTTATTCTCGGCATTATTAAACCTGAAATATATATTCCTTCTCATATTGATGAACGGGATACGGAGTTTGTTATTGCTCACGAAAATGCGCATCTCAAACGTTTTGACCATTTATGGAAACCGTTCGGCTTTTTGCTTTTGAGCATATACTGGTTTAATCCCGTTTTGTGGATTGCATATATTTTGCTCTGCAAAGATATTGAGCTTGCCTGCGATGAAAAAGTAATCAGAAATATGGGGTCAGAGATTAAGAAAGATTATTCAAACGCACTCATTAACTGCAGTGTATCTCGCAAAACCATTTCGGCTTGTCCACTTGCATTCGGCGAAACAAGTGTTAAAAGCAGAATAAAATCAATCCTGAATTATAAAAAGCCTGCATTCTGGGTTGTTATTGTTGCGGTTATTTTGAGCGTTGTTCTTGCGGTTTGCTTTTTGACAAATCCCGTCGATAACTCAAATATCTTCAATTCTAAATTCGAAACAGGAAAATGTCATTATGATTATGTTGTCACCGAAGATAAGTCAACAAAAATGAATCAATTAATATTCGGTATTAATTCATCGGGCGAAGTTTACAAGGATTACGGCAACGGTGAGGGCGAATATATCGGCAAGCTTCAGCAGAGTGATTTTTCCGTAAGTGATTTAAATAAGCTGTTGCGTGTTCAGGACGCCAAGGGAGTTTATCTCGGACGAACAAGCAAATCGTATGAAATAATCGCCGATAACGGTCAGAAAGAATACGTATTCATCGAGAAGAAAAACGGCGATGCCGCTGTTGTCAGCTTTTTCAGCGACGGAAAGATTATGAGCGTTTTCACACTCGAAAATATCACTCCTTCGGATGATGAAACGGAGGATGATAAGCTCGATGATGCGCTCGGTCAGTTTATTGATTTAAGCATTGCAGAGCATCATAATTATAAAAATGATGAATGTATTTTTGTTGAGCGCAAAGTTATCGGCAAAAAAACTTTTCTGAATGAAACAACGGTTTATTTATGGGTGCTTGTTGAAGGGTACAGCAACAATAACGGCATAACGCAGGAACACGGTTCATCACTGCCGACGGTTATAACCGTAAAAAAAGATCCTGAAGGCTTTGCAGTTAAGGGTAACGGCGGATATAAGCTTGTTGAGTATTGGGAACCGAGAGACGGTTCGTATTATGCAAAAGATATCAGAAGCAAATTTCCGTGGTATATGCACAGCAAGGTTTTCGGCTCACAGGATTATATCGACGAGCTTTCTGAGAGTATCGAAAGAAAGGTTATGGATTATTACGGAATTGATTATACCGCATTCGGAAGTATTGAAGCGTATAACGAAAAGACTTACGGCAAAAATCTTACGATATACGATATTGTGACACTTTCGCAAAAAGGGTATGACCTTACATGGGCTGATTTTGAAGATTTCAACTACTATGAAACGGGTTCGGGTCTTTATATCAGGCAATATAATATTGATGAAATGTTCACGTTTTTGATCGGCGGATTCGGCCCTGAAAAAGATCCGATGTATTTCTATCTGCAGGCGAATGACGGAACGGATGCAAGGATTGATATCAGAGAAAGCAACGTTGATGATTTTTGCGCTGAACACGCAAAGAATCCCGTTGTTAAAAATCTTTCTGCAGGATGGAACACAATTCCCGTTGGCTATAATTCGAAAACACTTTCAAAAATGTATGAGGTTTGCGGTATACCTGAAAATTTATCTCAGAACAGCATTCTTTCATTGCCTGCAATTTTAATTGAAGATAAGGATAAGCTCGATGAATTTGCCGTTAAAATGAGTTCTGTAATGGATTTTGATAAGTCTTATCCCGAGCTTGCTTCTTTCAATAATATTGTCAAAGCATATGATGATCAGTTCTTTTCAGAATCATCTCTGATTTTTGTGGGTGTGACCGCACCGACGTCAGATTATCGGCATACCGTTGAATTCCTTTCAAAATCAGAGGGCGTTGTATCAATCGGAATTTCGGAAATCAACCCTGAAGCAGGTGATACCGTTAAAGAAGGCTGGTTGATAGCAATCAGTGTTTCAAAAGAAGCAACGTCTGATATAACCGAAATCAATGCAAAAATCAGCTCAACACAGTATCCGAACAAAGGCACGGCGAATGCAAAACTGATAAGAAGCTGTGTGTTTATTGATTCAAAACAATCAATAAAACCAACCGTGAGCTTTTTTGATAACGGTACGTTCCATTTTGTTTTTTCACCGTTAAGCAGTTATATCGGCGTAGGAAGCTATAGTGTAGAAAACAATAGAATGATTCTTAAAACCTATGACGGAAAATATACTTATGTTTTTTATATTGTTGAAAAAGATATCGGCGACCCGATAACTTCAACGGCTGACGGTGAAACGAAACTTGTGTTTGATGCGCATAAATCTTCGGATATGCTGTGGTATTCAGATATAAAAGACGGCTCTGTATTTTATTAATATTTAATTCGCCTATGTACAATTCGGCATAAATATGTTATAATGCTAAAAAATTGTATGGGAGATAATAAAAATGATTGGTGCAATTAAGACGTTTCTTGCTGTTATTCTTTCGGTTCTCAACGTTTTCACTTTTCCGATTTTCGGTAATTTTACAGCGAAAACACAGCCTGTTGATGCCGAAAACTGCAAGCTGAATTTTGCGACTATATCCGATATTCATATGACGGATGATGCTTTTCGCAATTTTATGCTCGGTTTCGGTCTTCACGATATGGAAAATTCGGATTATCCGCTTGATGCACTTGTCTGCACGGGTGATCTCACTGATCACGGCGAAAAAGAGGAATGGGAAAACCTTGTTGATGCATTTTCAGGTTACAATCCTGCAAAAAATATTATTCTTGCTCAGGGCAACCACGATACCTGGACCGAGGATGAAGGCTATAACCTTGCAAGAGAATATTTTATTGATTACAGCGAACAGATAACGGGCAGAAAAATTGAAAACGAATATTATTCAACAAAAATAAACGGCTATACGTTCATCGTTCTTGCCAGCGAAGACGACAGAACTTCAATGCATATGAGCGATGCTCAGCTTGCCTGGCTTGAGGCTGAAATGGCAAAAGCGGCAGCTGATGATCTTCCGATTTTTGTTATCTGCCATTGGCCTCTTAATCAGACGCACGGTCTGCCTGAAACCTGGGGAGATGACGAACCCGAGCCTGATGACGGCGGAATCGGCGATCAGTCTGCAACGGTTGAAGCTATTCTGAAGAAATATAAAAACGTATTTTATATAACCGGTCATATTCACAGCGGCTTTGTTAAGGAAAGCCAGAAGGACGTTTACGGATACACAACCGTTGAATCTGACGGTTCATTCCACAGCATAAATCTTCCTCAGTATATGTATATGACAATCAGAGGCAGAGTAGCAAACGGTACGGGCTGTCAGTTTGAAGTGTATGACGACAGAGTTGAGATTCGCCCCAGAAGTTATTCTGCAGGCGTCTGGTATACCGATTATAATTACACAATCAATCTTGTATAACTGCTGAAAAACAAATCGACTTGTATAGATTATAAGCCCATACAAGTCGATTTTTTATTTGTAAATATTGCTTATTCTGCTTGCAATAATAAAGAAAATTCGAATTAAGCCTGCAATAGATTTTTCAATATTGCTGAGGTGGCTTTCAAACGAGATTGAACCTTCTGCAACAGAACCGTCAAGATTGGTGATTCTTACCGTGACGTCTGCTGTTCCGCTGCCTACGCACCATACGTATCCGTCAGGGAAAACAACAATTACTTTTTCGTTCGTTGAAATATATTCAATGCTTTTGTATTCAACGTCTTTCGGATTGATTACGGTGATAATTTTCGTTTCGTCGAAAAGTGTAAGAACGGTATCCGATGCATATAACTCAACCGTTTCAACCTTCTTCAGTTTCAGATTTGCGATTGCTTCGTTGATTGCTTTTGTCTGTTCATCAACAAAACTTTGTTCGCAGGAGTATCTGTTTGAAACGTCCACAGCCAATGCCTGATCAAGCTCAAAAATATTTGAATATAAATCTCTGTTGATTTTATTTGCGTTTTCAACAGCTTTGTAATATTCTGTATAATCAGCGTGCTTGGTATCTTTTGCAATGATGCTCGTTGTTATTTTTGAGATTTCTCCAAGATCGTTCTGCGTTATTTCGCAGTAATAATAAGGTGCGGTATCGTTCGACGTGAAAGTATATGACATTGTTGTTGCGCCGTCAATCGGTGTTCCGCCTTCCGTTGACGGAACGGTGTTCCAGTACCATTGATAGGTGAGGTCAAATCCGACTGCGGTAACGTATACCGTTTCGCTGTTTTCGGTTACAAACTCAGGCAGAGGTTTATAAACAAGAGGTATTTCAACAAACTGATAGCCTTTGAGTTTGCAATATCGCTCAACAAACGTTCCTGCTGTTCCGTAAACGGTCATATTAGTTGATGAATCGGTTGATTCAAGAAAGTTGTTTGAAAGAAGAATTCCGCTGTTTTCGGGCATATCTTCGGTTGTAACAAGATTTCTTGCGTCAATAAACGTAATAGTGCAATCGTTAAAAGTATTTTTATTGATTTTTTCTATTCCTTCAATGTTCAGAGAATAGATGTTGTGACAGCCGCTGAAAGTGTTTTCTGCAATATCGGTTGCCGAGTTAAGCCTGATATATTTGATGTTTGGCGAGCTTCTGAACATATCGGGAACAGTTTTTGTCATAGATGGCGCAAAGAACGATTCAAGATTGTTTGGCAGTTGCGGTGCTGAAGCGTCGGGCTTATAAGCAGCTGATTCAAATTCTTTCATTGATGGAAGATGAAGTTCGCTCAGCTTATCGCAGTCTTTGAATGAGTTTGAATAAATCATTTCTGCAAGCGGCAGATTAACTTCAACAAGAGAAACACAGTTCTCAAATGCATACGAAGAAACGTCTGTTGCATCGGGAAAGCTTGCAACAACAAGGTTTTCGCAGTTATAAAATGCCGATGCGGGAATGTAAGTAAGACCGTGAATTTCAACGTCTGTAAGTGATTTACAGCCCTTGAAACAGTTCCTCGGCATATTGAATAAATCATCAATATGAACGAAAACAAGCTGATTACAGCCTGCAAAGGCATTTGTGCCGATTGATGAAATGTTGCCGAGTTCAATTTCAGAAACAGATGAGTTTGAGAATGCTCCTTCAGGAATATCGTTTAATTTTTTCAGACTTAATCTGAACGTTGAACCGGTAATAAGATTCTGATTGCTTCCCGAATTTGCAAATGCATATTTACCGATGCTTTCAATTTCAGATAAAAGAAACAGATTCTTTAACATTATGCAGTCATTGAATGCGTATTCACCTATATTTGTTGCGTTTTTTGCGTAAATTGTTTTGAGTTTACTGCATCCGTTAAATGCGTAATCCTGAATTTCAGTTACGGTCTCAGGTAAAATTATTTCCGTAATATCAGAATTTTCGAAAGTGTTTTTGCCTATTGATTTTACTGTTACGCCGTCAACTTTTTCAGGCACGGTGAAACTTGTTGCCGTACCGCTGTAAGACGTTAAAACACCGTCTGAAGTTACGTTCAGAGTGCTTTCCGGAGCATATGGCGCAACAATTGATGCAAAGGATGCAACCGATGAACGGTATCTTCCTTCGGAGTATGCAACCGCCAGTATGTGAATTGTCTGGGTTGCATGAATGGGATTTCCGTCATATTTTTTTGCTGTTGGGTTTGATTTTGACGGTATTGTTTTATCTGTGGTATAGTATATTTCCGCATCAGATGTATCGCAGTATATTTCAACATCAAGATCAGAATAGCTGAATGACGTCTGATGTGAAAAATAGGGCGTTGATGTTTTTTCTTTTATTTCATTTGTGAAAGGAATCTGCAGTGCGCTGATAACACCGTATCCGTAATATTTTTGGGCATTGTGTTCGGTTATCTGAACGGAGGAACTTATCATTATATCCTTTACATCTTCAACTGATGCATCGGGATGAATTGAATATATTATTGAGGCAACAGCTGAAACAAAAGGAGCTGCGATTGACGTTCCTCTTGCTGATATAAATTCTCCGTTAAGTGTGGTTGTTTTGATTCTTATGCCGGGGGCGGCAAAATCAACGTCATTACCATAGGTGCTGAAATTGGTGATAATATTTGATTCGTTAATGGCTGTAACTTTAACAACGTTGTCGTATGACGCAGGGTAATAGATTGTGTCCGTACCGTCGTTGCCCGCTGCGCCTACAACGAGGATATTGTTCATTTCCGCATTATCAATCGCCGCTTTAAGTACGTCCGATTCTTCTTTGAAACCGATGCTGATGTTTATAACGTCAACTTTATCGTTTACTGCGCAGTTAATGCCTGCAGCGAGCGATATGAGAGTTCCGCTTCCTTTGCTGTCGAGAACTTTGTAAGGCTTGATATAAACGTTGTCGAGAGTGTTGTCTGCGATTACGCCTGCAACCTGAGTTCCGTGGCCGTTATCGTCCATTGAGTCGTTTCTTGTTCCGCTTGAACTTGTGTTGATTCTTGTAGGCAATACTCTCCCTTTGAGATAAGGATGATTGGGGTCAACGCCTGTATCAACAACTGCCACAACCGTATTGCTGAGAGCGATATTTTCTGAAACCAACGAGTTGTTCAGAGAGCTTAAGCCGATGTGATCCGTTCCCCATGAAAGATAGCTGCTTTTAGCAAGAGTAGAAGTATATGATAAAGAGTCAATACTTTCATGGCTGAAAGCCTTGATTTCTCTGTCGATTTCAACAAATTGAATGTTCGGTTCGTTTGAATAGTAATTGAATGCCGATTCTGCATCGTCAGGGGATGAGAATTGCAAAACCCATAGATCGTCAAATCCGCTAACAACGGATGATGCATTTAACGTATTGATTTTATTTTTTGATTTAACGATTAATCTTGCTGTGCTGAACTTACTGTCAGAATGATCTGAGCCGGGTAAATTTTTTGTTTCGTTATTTGCATTTATGAGACCGCTTATTTCTTCTGCAAATTTTTCTGCTGTTTTTTCGTTGCTATTATTATTGTTTGCAGATGATATGGCACAGGGTAACAAAAGAAAAACTATTGATAATAAAATGCAAAATATTTTTTTCATATTGCAAACACCTTTCAATTACTTCTTGTATAATGATATTTTCTGATTTGAAATATTATTATTTTCTATTATACAATCTGTTTTTTGATATTGCA
>JAZSBC010000022.1:0-2618 GCA_045602245.1 Acutalibacteraceae bacterium
TGTATTAATTTTAAAATCAGGCAGAATCCGAAAAACTCGGATTCTGCTTTTTGTTTTGCCACCAAATACATATTACAGGAGAAGAATCAAATGAGTTCTGTTACCATTGCTGCACTGATTATTTTTGCAGCCACCTATGTATTGATGCTTGCACTGCCCAAATTCAGACCTTTTATCACCGTCGGCTCAGCTCTTGTTTTTGTTGCTCTCGGTCTTGTTGCTACTGCTGCACCGGACATTTTCGGAGCCGATTTCTTTTTGCTCAACAACGGCGAAAGCTATGCTTTCAGTCCATTGCAGGCTTTGAGCAACATTGACTGGAACGTAATTATGATGATAGCCGGTACGATGGGTACGGTTTACCTTTTCATCGAGTCAAAGATGCCCAACCTTATTTCAGACGTTCTTATTTCAAAGATGCCAAACGTTAAGTGGGCAGTTGTCTGCATATCTCTGTTTGCAGGCATTGTTTCAGCTTTTGTTGATAACGTTGCAACCGTTCTTATGATTGCACCTGTTGCTCTTGCTTTCTGCAAAAAGCTCAACATTTCGCCAGTGCCGTCAATCATCTGCATTGCGGTTTCATCAAATCTGCAAGGTGCCGCAACACTTGTTGGCGACACAACGTCAATTCTGCTTGCCAAACAGGCAAACCTTGATTTCTCCGATTTCTTTGTTGACAACGGAAAACCCGGTATGTTCTGGGTTGTTGAGGCGGGCGCAATCGTAAGCAGTCTTATTATTCTTTTTATGTTCCGCAAAGAAAATGACAAAATTGAGTTTAAAAACAGAACTAAGGTTGAGGATAAGTTCCCCACTTTTCTTCTTCTCGGTACGGTTATTGCGCTTATTGCCGTTTCTTTCATCCCCTACAAGGATGCGGCACCCGAAGGCAGTAATTTCTATAAGCCTGACATCACAAACGGCATAATCTGCATTGGTTTCTTCCTTGTCGGTATAGTTCGCGAACTCTTCTTTAAGCACAATTCTGACATTGTGAAGAACGCATTCAAAGAAATTGACTATTTCACGATCGTTCTGCTTGCAGGTCTTTTTGTTGTTATCGGAGGCATAGAATCAGCAGGTGTTGTTGAAGTTATCGGTCAGACGATTGCAAAGCTCGGCGCAGGTAATCCTTTCCTTATCTTCACAATTATCGTCTGGATCTCTGTTCTTCTTTCCGCATTCATTGATAATATTCCTTACACAGCAACAATGCTCTCAATTGTTCCCGTTATTGCGGCAAGCGTTGGCGTTGAGCCCAAGCTGCTCTACTACGGACTGCTCTGCGGTGCAACGCTCGGCGGTAACCTTACACCTATCGGCGCAAGTGCAAACATTACGGGTATAGGCATTCTGCGAAAGGAAGGTTATGAGGTAAAGAGCTCAACCTTTATGAAATACAGCGTACCCTTTACCATTGCAGCGGTAACAACAGGTTACCTTATGCTCTGGTTCATCTGGGGTTAATAAAAATTTACAGGCTGCTTCAAACGGAGCAGCCTGTTGTTTTTTCGATGAATTTTTGATGCAATTATGCATCGAACAAGTGTATACAAAAAGCCGCCGCAACTAACGTTACGGCGGTAATTTTTATTGATTATTCTTTGCCTTTGATGATATCGTTGATCATAATATAGAACTGATCATCTTCAAAAGAATCGTTTGCTTTAGCGGTTGTTTCTTCTGCAGGCTTCGAGGGAGCTACGGGAGAAACGGTTGCGTTAAAGTTGGGAATGCTGGGTGCTGCAGGAGCTGCAGGTCTTTTGGGAGCTGCAGGTGCTGCGGGAGCTGCTGCGATGGGAGCAGGAGCTGATGCTGCCTTTGCCGCAAGGAAAGGATTAACCTTTTCGGGCTCCTTTGAAGCTGAATCAAAACCTGTTGCAATAACAGTGATAACCATTTCATCGTCAAGATCGGGATCAAATGCAATACCCCAAGTGATGTTTGCATCTTCGTGAGCCTTTTCTGTGATGATGCCTGCTGCATTTTCAACATCTTCAAGGTCAACGTCATCAGAAGCTGTGATGCTGATGATAACACCCTTTGCACCTGCGATTGATGTTTCAAGAAGCGGGCTGGAAACAGCTGCGTTTGCCGAGCATTCTGCCTTATCCTTGCCCTTAGCTCTGCCAACGCCCATATGAGCGTAGCCTGCATCCTTCATTACGCTGGTAACGTCAGCGAAATCAAGGTTGATGAAGCCGGGAATCTTGATAAGCTCTGAAATGCTCTTAACACCCTGGAGAAGAACTTCGTCTGCCTCTGCAAATGCCTCGGCAATAGTCTTCTTTCTCTCGTCAAGAGCGCGGAGTCTGTCGTTGGGAATAACAATAAGGCTGTCAACGTGCTCAGCAAGCTTTGAAATACCGTCCTGAGCCTGAACCATTCTTCTGCGACCTTCAAACTTGAAGGGCTTGGTTACAACGCCGATTGTGAGGCAGCCCATTTCTTTAGCAACAGAAGCAATAACGGGAGCTGCACCTGTTCCTGTGCCGCCGCCCATACCTGCGGTAACAAAGCACATATCAGCGCCTGTAAGAATAGCTTTGATTTCTTCAACTGATTCCTCAGCTGAGCGAGTACCGATAACGGGGTTAGCGCCTGCGCCAAATCCC
>JAZSBC010000023.1:0-2960 GCA_045602245.1 Acutalibacteraceae bacterium
GCACCCTGACAAAGGCTTACAATTCCTAAAAAGAAAAAGGCGAAGCCGAAATTCCGTCGTCTGCCGAGCCCGAAGAAAAAAAGTGCAAAAAATGCGGTAAACCCTGCCCCGACGGAAAAGATTTCTGCAAAAAGTGCGGCAAGAACTCTGCCGTTGCCATTCGTCTTTTCAAGTTTTTCGGCGGCTATGTTTCGCAGATTGTTGCTATCATCGCCATTATGCTGCTCGGCTCTGCCGTTACGGTATTTATTCCGCAGGTCAGCACCCGTGCGCTGTTTGACGATATTCTTGCAAACCCCGACGGTCTGCCCTCGGTTGAGCTTCTGAAGGCTCTTGGCGTGCTTGTTCTTTCAATTTTCGGCATAAAACTGCTCAACACTCTGCTGACCGTGATTCAGCAGTATCTTACGGGCGGAATTATGCCCAAAGTCATTTATGATATCAGAGTCAAGATTTTCAAGGCGATGCAGCGCCTTTCCGTAGGCTTCTATTCCTCAAAGCAGACAGGCTCTCTTATGGAAAGAGTTGTCAGCGACTCGAACAATATTTATTGGTTCTTTGTTGACGGTGTTCCGAGCGTCATAATCGACACCGCAACCATCATCGGTGTTCTTGCTCTGATGTTCATTATGAGCTGGAAGCTTTCGCTGATTGTTATTGTCGCTCTTCCCCTGCTTATGACGGCTCTTGTGCTGGGCGATAAGTTTTTCAGAAGGCTTCACCACAGAAACTGGCTTTTCGGCGCAAGAGTTTCGTCAATGGTCAGCGATAACATCAACGGACAGCGTGTTATCAAAGCTTTTGCAAAAGAAAACGATGAATATGACCGCTTCAGCAAGGCGAGCGAGGACCTGATGAATTCAGAAATCAAGCTCACCGTTACCGAAGCAACCGTATATCCGATTTTTGAAGTGTTCATTCTTATGCTGTCAACCGTTGTTCTCGGTGCAGGCGGCGTCCTTGTTGCAAAGGGGGAAATGACCGCAGGCACACTGCTCACTTATATCGTTTATCTTGAAATGCTCAGAGGTCCGTTTGACTTCCTTTCATGGGTTTCAAACTGGTGGTCAAGATGTGCGGATTCGGCACAGAGAGTTTTTGAAATCTGCGATTCCGAGCCCGATATCGTTGAAAAAGAAAACGCCGTCAGCTTTGAAAATCTTCAGGGTGACATAGAAATCAACGAGCTTGAATTTGAATATGAGCCCGCAAGACCGATTATCAGAAAGCTCAGCCTCAAAGTCAAGGCGGGCGATATGCTCGGCATTGTCGGCAAAACGGGCGCAGGCAAAACAACCATAGCAAACCTTATTGCAAGACTTTATGATGCCAAAGAGGGCTCGGTCAAAATCGACGGCATTGATGTGCGTGACCTTAAGCTCACCGAGCTTCGCCGCAACATCGGCCTTGTTTCACAGGATATCTATCTTTTCATCGGCACAATTGCCGACAACATTCGCTACGCAAAACCCGACGCAACAATGAGCGAGGTTATTGCTGCAGCCAAGGCAGCTTCGGCACACGATTTTATTATGAAACTTCCCGATGCTTACGAAACAAGGGTCGGTGCAGGCGGACAGAAGCTTTCGGGCGGCGAAAGACAGAGAATTTCCATCGCACGAACAATAATTCAGAATCCCAAAATTCTTATTCTTGACGAAGCTACCGCCGCAATGGATACCGAAACCGAGCGTAACATTCAGAATTCGCTCACAAAGCTCAAGGCAGGCAGAACAACCCTTGCCATTGCACACAGACTTTCAACGCTCCGTGATTCCGATTATCTTGCAGTTATCGACGGCGGCAAAATTATCGAATACGGAACGTATTCCGAGCTTCTCAAGCAGAAGGGTGAATTCTATAAACAGTATAAGATTCAGTCCGAAGCTCTCAAAACAATCGGCATCGGCACAGGCGAAGCCGAAACGGAGGAGGAATAACAATGAGTTCAAATACAATATCTCCCGAAACGTTGAAAACAGAATACGTCTCTCCCGAAAAATGTGTTTTTTCGCTTAACCCCAACGGCTTTCTTGCCGCTGAAATTGACGGCAAAGTTTATAAAAGAGTCATTCTTACACGCTCCCTGCCGCTGTCACTTCCCGATGAATACATCTGCATTTCCGATATCGAAAAAAACGAAGTCGGCATCATCAAGAAAATTGCGGATTTTTCAAAAGAGCAGCAGGAGCTTATCAACAGCGAGCTTTCACAGCGCTACTATTGTCCGATAATCAGCAAAATTGAATCCATCAAAGAAAAAATGGGCCATTTCTATTTTGACGTTTTAATCGGCGAAACCAAAAAATCCTTTGCGGTTAAGGATATCACCAAAAGCATCCGTCAGCACGGCGATGCAATTGACGTTACCGATATCGACGGCAACCGTTACAGAATAACGGATTTTGAGTCAATCGAAGCAAAGAGCCGCCGCAAACTGGAACCCTATCTTTATTAAAAGTGAAAAACGAACAGCTAATAATGAATAGTTTCGGAAAGGCTTTGCCCTTACCCGATTATATTCACACCAAACATCCGAAAAAGGGGTGAAAATATGAAAAACAAAGTGCGGTTTGACCTGACCGCAGACGGAAAACTATGCGACGGTGAGCTGATTTTTGAAAACGGCTGCCTGCTTGCCGTCTGCAACGGCGAAACCGTTTTCAGCCATAATCTTGACGGAGTTGAAGAGCTTCTGCAGCGCTCATACGTAGGCTGCGGATGCCTTGAGCTTGTGCAGAAAGAAACAGGCGCCGAAATGGAAAACTCCATCTTTGTTTGCCGTTTTTCGCTTTCGCAGGCAAACGAAATCGGCGAATTCTGCAAGGTTGTGAACCACTATATAAAAACAGGCGAAGAAACCGAGCTTTCCCGTGAGGATTTCAGAGTTTGCCCCAAGTGTGGCAAACACTATCCCAAGGGCATTGACGTATGCCTTTTCTGCGTTGAAAAAAGCTATA
>JAZSBC010000024.1:0-10064 GCA_045602245.1 Acutalibacteraceae bacterium
CCCGGAGAACAGGAAGTGATGAGCGGTAATACGCCACCGTTCTGTACACGGTCAAGGAACTCGTGAGACTCTTCCATGATGGTAAGGTCTGCAGAGAAGTTGGTATCGAATACCTTATCAAAGCCGATACGACGAAGTGCAGCAGCCATCTTACCCTGTACACCGGTTCCCATCGGGTAACCGAACTCTTCACCGAGAGCAGCACGTACTGCCGGAGCAACCTGAACGAATACCTTCTTGTTCGGGTCTGCGATTGCAGCGAGAACTTCATCGGTGGAATCCTTCTCGTAAAGAGCACCGGTCGGACATACAGCGATACACTGACCACAGGATACACAAGAGGTATCGCCGAGGCCCATATCGAACGGAGATGCAATGTTGGTCTTGAAACCACGCTCATTAGCGCCGATTACGCCAACGCCCTGTACCTTTTCACAGACAGCGGAACATCTGCGGCAAAGGATACACTTGTTGTTATCACGAACCATATGAACAGCGCTGGTGTCTAAATCGTAGGTGTTTACTTCGCCTTCGTAAACGTTCTCACACTCTACCTTTAAGTCCTTACAGAGCTTCTGTAATTCACAGTTGCCGCTGCGTACGCAGGAGAGACACTTTCTGTCATGGTTGGAAAGAATAAGTTCCAAAGTCTTTCTTCTGGAATCTAATACCTTAGGAGTATTTGTGAATACTTCCATACCCTCGTTTACCGGGTATACACAGGAAGCTACAAGGCTTCTTGCGCCTTTTACCTCTACCACACAAATACGGCAAGCGCCGATTGCGTTAATATCCTTTAAGTAGCAAAGCGTCGGAATCTCGATGTGAGCGATTCTTGCTGCCTCTAAGATAGTAGCGCCCTTTGGTGCGGTAACGGTCATACCATTAATCTTTAAAGTAACGGTTTCCATGTTTTACCTCCAATTCAAATTAAGTCAGTAACTTACTTCTTAGATATAGCGCCAAACTTACAGTTCTCGATACATACGCCACACTTTACGCACTTGCTGGTATCGATAACATGCGGCTCCTTAACGGTACCGGAAATAGCACCAGCCGGACACTTTCTAGCACAAAGAGTACAACCCTTACACTTATCTGCAACGATTGAGTAGTTAAGAAGGCTCTTACATACGCCTGCAGGACACTTCTTATCAACAACGTGAGCGATGTATTCTTCACGGAAGAACTTGAGTGTTGCAAGAACGGGGTTAGGAGCAGTCTGACCGAGACCGCAGAGTGAGTTTTCTTTGATGTAGTATGCAAGCTCTTCAAGCTTATCAATATCTTCGAGAGTACCGTTACCGTCGGTAATCTTCTCAAGGATTTCCATCATACGCTTTGTGCCGATACGGCAGGGAGGACACTTACCGCAGGATTCGTCAACTGTGAAATCAAGGAAGAACTTAGCGGTGTCAACCATACAGTTGTCTTCGTCCATAACGATAAGACCGCCTGAACCCATCATACAGCCGATAGCTGTGAGGTTATCGTAGTCAATGGGAGTATCAATAAGGCTGACGGGGATACAGCCGCCTGAGGGACCGCCTGTCTGGGCTGCCTTGAACTTTTTGCCGTTGGGGATACCGCCGCCGATATCATAGATGATTTCGCGAAGGGTGGTACCCATGGGAATTTCAACAAGACCTGTGTTTTCAATCTTGCCGCCGAGTGCGAATACCTTTGTACCCTTTGATTTCTCGGTACCCATTGATGCAAACCAGTCTGCACCCTTGAGGATGATCTGAGGAATGTTAGCGAAGGTTTCAACGTTGTTTTCTGTTGTGGGCTTGCCGAAAAGACCCTTAACTGCGGGATAGGGAGGACGGGGTCTGGGTTCACCTCTGTTGCCTTCGATTGAAGTCATAAGAGCTGTTTCTTCACCGCAAACGAATGCGCCTGCACCGAGACGGATGAAGAGATCAAAATCAAAACCGCTGTCAAAAATGTTCTTGCCGAGAAGGCCGTATTCTCTTGCCTGGTCAATAGCCATCTGAAGACGCTTAACAGCGATGGGATACTCTGCACGAACATATACATAACCTTCGGTTGCGCCGGTTGCGTAACCGCAGATTGCCATAGCTTCGATAAGGCAGTGGGGGTCGCCTTCAAGAACCGAACGGTCCATAAATGCGCCGGGGTCGCCTTCGTCAGCGTTACATACAACGTACTTCTGGTCAGCAGCGTTTGCAGCTGTGAAGCTCCACTTGAGACCGGTGGGGAAACCGCCGCCGCCTCTGCCGCGAAGACCTGAATCTTTAACTACCTTAACAACTTCTTCGGGAGTCATCTCTGTAAGAACCTTACCGAGAGCTGCGTAGCCGTCCATAGCGATGTATTCGTCAATATTTTCGGGGTCGATAAGACCGCAGTTACGAAGAGCAACTCTCTTCTGGGTCTTATAGAAGTTTGTGTCGTTAAGAGAAATTGTTTTGCCTGCTTCTTCGATAACGCTCTCGTCAGCATCCTTGTAAACAAGTCTGTCAACAAGACGGCCCTTAAGAAGATGCTCGCTTACGATTTCCGCAACATCACCTTCCTGAACGCGGCTGTAGAAAGTGCCTTCAGGATAAATGATAACAACAGGACCGAGAGCGGAAAGACCAAAGCAACCTGTCTGAACAACTTTTACTTCCTCTGAAAGGCCGTTCTTTTCGATTTCGCTTTCAAAGGTGGACATAAGTACCTTGCTGCCCGATGAAGTACAGCCGGTACCGCCGCAAATCAATACATGGGAACGAATCATATCTTTTTAACCTCCATTATGAGATAGCGTTGCTGATTGTGTATTCCTGAATAACCTTGCCGCCCTTGAGGTGCTTTTCAATAACTTCAGCTGCCTTTTCGGGTGTCATTTTGATATAAGTAACCTTTTCTTTGTCTGCCTCGAAGATTTCAACAACGGGTTCGTACTGACAAACGCCTATGCAGCCAGTCTGAGAAACGGTAACTTTTTCTGCGAGACCTGCGTTGCTTACACCTTCAACGAAAGCGTTGAGAACGGGTCTTGCTCCTGCTGCGATACCGCAGGTTGCCATGCCGACAACAACTCTGATTTCGCCGCTGCCTTCGCGAAGAACAACCTTATCCTTCATCTTATCTCTGATTGCAGCAAGCTCAGCCAATGATTTCATAACATCTATCCTCTCTTTAAATATAAACATTATTATGAAACGGATTCATAGCCCTCTCTGAGGTAGCCTTCTATCCATTTTATAACTTCAAAATTATCAAGCGGAACATCGCCGAGTATTTCACGAAGCTCTTTTGTATCAAGCTCAACGCTTCCGCCTTCAAGAATGTGTTCAAATCTCCATTCTCTTTCAGGCGAACCCTGAATAAGGGTTGTGACGGTTGATACAACGTCGCCGAGCGGTGTGAAATCAAGGTGATTCTTATAAAATTCCGCCGTAACCGTTGTTCCGTGAATTTCGGGGTTATCCTTTTCACTCACGGACTCTATCGTTATTCCGCCGCCCGTCTGCTCAGCCGCAAGCTTCAGCAGAGGCACTCCGAGGCCGACCTTTCTGGTTGTTCTCGTTGTGTAAAACGGATTCATAACGTTTTTTACTGTTTCTTCGCTCATTCCGCAGCCGTCATCCTTGATTGTAAGAGTGAGTTTATCGGCTGTTTCAACGAGCTTTATCAGAATATTCTCCGCACCCGCCTTAACGGAATTCATTGCGATATCGAGAATATTCAGAGATAGTTCTTTCATAAGCCTTTCAGCCTTTCAAAAAGCTTTTTGCGAATATTTTCGGGAGTTTCTTCTTCAACGTCAAGCTCAAAGCAGTTGAGCCTGCCGCTGATATCCCAGAGATAGTGTGCATCCGACGAAACAACGTGCGGCTTCTCCGAAATTATCGGAAAGCTCTCCGTGTAGGAAGAAATTTTATCGCTGTCGTGGAATTCGGCGCACGGGAAATACGGCAACTCGGGGAAAACACCGAGCGTTGCAACTATTCCGTTTGCTTCCCTGTCGATGTGGGCAGGGTAACATATTCCGCCGAAGGCTTCAACGAGCGACGGTGCTTCGTCAACGGTTATCTGCGTTGCGTTTGAAAGCAGATAATCGTCAACACCGATCACTTCGTCGTTTTCATCCATTATCATCTGCTGACCGAAAATATCAACTCTGTTTTTGAACGGTATTCTGCGGGCGTTCACCTCTTCGCTGAATTTCAGCGCATCCGAAAGCTCTTCAAAAAGGCAGACAAGGTGAATATCCTCCGCAGTGGTAAGCTCCATACCCGCAACGGGTACAATTCCGTTTGCCTGAGCCGTTTTGAAAAACGCAGGGCAGTTAAGGCAGGAATTGTGGTCCGTAAGTGCCATAATATCCAGCTTCGCAACAACGCCCATGCCCGCAATGTTATTCGGGGTCATATCGTCGTCGCCGCAGGGTGAAAGGCAGGAATGAATATGGAGATCGTAATAATATTTTTTCATATCAAAGCCTTGAGCCGAGTGCCATAGCCGTTTCATAGGCAGGCATTGCGGCGGCAAGGATGTTTACGCCTTTGGCATTTGCGGTTTCAATAACCGATGCATCAAGCGAAACGCCCTCTGCAAGAATCACGCAGGCGGTATCGGCAAGCGAAGCAACCGCAACGATGTTGATGTTGGACATTATCGTTATCCACGCATCGTCAGCCTTTGCTCTGCCCATTACCCAGCTGAGAAGGTCGCCGATATAAACGCCTTTGATTTCACGCTCGCCGTCGGGCATCGCAACAACGCTGAAGCCCTCGAGGAGCGAAAGGTCACTGACCGTCAACCGTCTCACCTCCGTCGTAATTCTTTATATACTGTTTAATAAGTTCTTTATAAGCGATTATACACTCGTTTCTGTCCGCATTGCCCATAACGATATCTTCGGCAAACGCTCTGCAGTTAGGCGCGCCGCACGAGCCGCAGTCAATTCCCGGAAGCTCTTTGCGAAGAGCCTGAATCTGCGACATAAGCCGCATTGATTCGCCGAGATTGTCGCTCAGTCTGTTCAAAGGCTTGTAACTAGGAATATCGCTGATGAAGCTTTCCTTGGGAATATATTCTTCATCGGATACCTTGTTGAGAGCAACGGGCATATATCGCCTTAAAGTGTGGAGTCTGTTTTTGGCAATATACGGATTTTCTATCGTCAGCACTCCGCCCACACAGCCGCTCGGGCAAGCGTTAAGCTCAACAAAATCAATAGGCGGAATGTTGCCGTTTTCAATCTGGTCAAGCACGGAGATAACGTTGTTTATTCCGTCTGCCGCAAGAATTTTATCGTTAAGAAGTGCCGAACCTTCGCCGCCGCAGATAGCCCAGCTTACGCCGATTCTGCCTGCCTGCGAAGAAACATCGCACGCCTTTTCGCGATTCATAACGTTTATGAGCTTAAGATAAATCTCGCTCATCGAAACCACAAGATCAACCTCGCTCTTATAGCTGCCGAAGCCGTTTCTTGCATAGCTCATTTTTGCAGGGCAGGGAGAAATGAAGCAGGTGCAGATATCTTCCCTTTTAAGCTCGGGATGATTCTTGAGAGCTTCTTCCTTTGCAAGAGCCGCCGCAACTTCCATAGGCGGAAGAAGCGGAAGCAGATTATCCTTAAGAAAAGGAAATCTCAACACAATAAGCCTTGCCACAACGGGACACGCCGTGCTTATAACGGGCTTTTTGATTCCTTCGGTCTGAAGATAGAGCCTTGTATAAGCCGATACAAGCTCCGCCGCCTTCGAAACTTCAAACACGTCGTCAAAACCGATGTCAAGAAGTCCCTGAATAACGTAGCCTGCGTTGTCGAGATTATCAAACTGAGCAAGCAGCGCGGGGGCAGGCAGTGCAATTTTGTACTTGTAGCCGTTTATTTCGTCAAAAGAGTTGCATATGCTCTTTTTGGCGTTGTTGGGACAATTTCGTATACACTCTCCGCAGTCGATGCAGCGCTCGGAATCAATCACGGCACATCCGTTGCGTATTCTGATTGCCTCCGTGGGGCAATGCTTCATACAGGTTGTGCATCCCGTACACTTGCCTGCGTCAAGCGATACTGAATGGATATATGTATTCATATCAAATACATCTCCTGTCAGAAGTTAACCTTCATCGTGATGGTAGTACCTTCACCTACAACCGAGTCGATTTTCATATCGTCGGTGTATCTTTTCATATTGGGCAGACCCATTCCGGCGCCGAAGCCGAGCGAGCGCACGTTATCGGGAGCTGTTGAGAAGCCCTCCTGCATAGCCTGCTCGATATTGGCAATACCCGGCCCTGAGTCCTTAAGAATAATTTCAACACTTTCGTCGCTGACAACAACCTCCGCAACGCCGCCGTTTGCATGAATGACCATATTGATTTCGCCCTCATACATAGCGATTGAAACTCTGCGGATTGTTTCGGGGTCAACGCCAAGCTCTCTCAGATTCTTTTTGACCTGAACGGAAGCCTGACCCGCCGAAGTAAAATTGTCGCCGTCAACTTCAAAGTGGAAAACCAAGGGTTCAGCCATTTAATTCACCATTTCCTCTGAGTCCGTTTGAATAAAGAATGCCGCAAGCCTCATACATACGCTTGGGTGTTGTGAGAATAACCATTCCGCTTTCCTCTGCAAGCTCAAGCATATCGAGTGAAGGTTTTTTTGAACGGACAAACACAATGCAGTGCATATCCATCATTTCTGCGGTGCGGATAACCTGCGCATTGACAAGGCCTGTCATAAGCACAGCCTGATCCTTGACGTAAGCAAGCACGTCGCTCATCATATCGCTTCCGCAGGCGGAGTGGATTTCTCTGTCAAGATTTTCACCGCCGCATAAAACCTCGGCACCGAGCAATTCTTTGATAGTGTTGATTGTCATACCCAAATTCCTCATTTCCGCTTAAGCGCAGAATCAGTTTTTATACTTAGCGATAATATCGGGGATTTCGTCGGGAGTTACTCTGCCGTAAACGTCATCGTTGATTGTGAAAACGGGAGCAAGACCGCAAGCGCCGATGCAGCGGCAAGCTTCAACCGAGAAGTTGAGGTCTTCTGTGCATTCACCGGGAGCGATTCCGAGAACTTCGCAGATTTTGTCGAGAATTTCCTGTGAGCCTTTAACATAACAAGCTGTACCGAGGCAAACAGAGATGTTGTACTTACCCTTGGGAGTAAGCGAGAAAAGAGCATAAAAGCTTGCTACGCCGTAAACCTTCTGAAGGGGAACATTCATACCGTCTGCAATCATCTTCTGAACTTCGATGGGCAGATAACCGTAAATGTTCTGTGCCTCCTGCATAACATGCATAAGCATGCTCTTGTCACCGGTACACTCTGCAATAATTGCTTTGAGCTGTGCCTCCTGCTCGGGAGTGCCGGTAAAGGGTAAGTTGCTGATCTTCTTTACCATTGAGCCATTCCTCCTGAATGAAAATTTATCTGTTTAATAAAACAAACTGAATTATTTTGCAAAATCCGAACAATAACGCCCGCGATCCTACATTCTAAAACATTATAACATACAATTATAGAAAATGCTACTTTTTTATCAATTATTTTTGCACGATTATGTTTAATTTTTTCTGTGTTTTTTGTATAAATATTCCTTTTTGCAAGTTAGTTATGTATAACTTGCAAACCCGTGACTCATTGACAACCGCATTGATAAATGATATTATTTTAAAAAACAACTAAAAAGTGGTAAAACATATGAAAAACAAACGTAATTTTCCTATCGTAACGGTTACAAAAAAAGCTGAAGCATCAATAAAAAAGGGGCATCCGTGGGTATACGATGCCGAAATAACGCAGAGCTTCGGCGAGTTCGAAAACGGCTGCCTTGTTGACGTGCTTTCGCTGAAAGGCTCCTATCTCGGCACTGGTTTTCTGAGCGAAAAAAGCAAAATCAGAGTCAGGATTCTCTCCTCAAATGCAAACGAAACCTTCTCCCCCGCTTTCTGGGAAAGAAGGCTGAAATACGCCGTTGACTACAGAAAAACCGTTATGAGCGATGACTTCTCCTGCTGCCGCCTGATTTTCGGTGAAGCAGACGGCTTGCCCGGTCTGACTGTAGACCGTTTTTCGGATATCCTCGTTGCTCAGGTTTTATCTTACGGTATGGATAAAATAAAAGATACTGTCTACACTTCTCTCGTTAAAATTCTCCGCGACAGCGGCGAAGAAATCAACGGTCTTTATGAGCGTAACGACGTTGCAATCCGCGAGCTTGAAGGGCTTGAACAATACAAAGGCTGGTATGAAGCAATTCCTCATCCCGACTCCCCCGTTACCGAAATCTGCGAAAACGGAATAAAATATTTTGTTGACGTTGAAAACGGACAGAAAACGGGCTTTTTCCTTGACCAGAAATATAACCGCCTTGCTGTTTCAAAAATCGCAAAAGGCAAGAAAGTTCTTGATTGTTTCACTCATACAGGCTCGTTTGCGCTAAATGCGGCTATGGGCGGCGCAGAAAAAGTAACCGCCGTCGATATCTCCGAAACAGCGGTTGAAATGGCAAGAGCAAACGCACAGAGAAACGGTCTTGACGGCAGAATGGAATTCCTTGCCGCCGACGTTTTCGACCTCCTCCCCGAGCTTGAAGCGAAGGGCGGAAAACCTTATGATTTCATCATACTCGACCCTCCCGCATTCACAAAAAGCCGCAAAACGGTTAAGAACGCAGAACGAGGCTATAAAGAAATCAACTACCGTGCAATGAAGCTTCTGCCGAGAGGCGGATACTTCGCAACCTGCTCTTGTTCGCACTTTATGAAGAACGATTTGTTCATCAAAATGCTTCACGATGCCGCCGCCGATGCAGGCGTTCAGCTCAAGCAGATTGAAGCCCGTCAGCAAGCGTGCGACCATCCCGTTTTATGGAACGTCCCCGAAACGGATTACCTCAAATTTTACATTTTTCAGGTGGTGTAAATTATGTTTTATAAAAATTGGATGTCATATATCAAAGACGATGCAAAAATCACCAAAATCGTTATGCCGGGTTCACATAACTCCGCAACAATGGGTATGAGCAAGCTTGCAAGATGTCAGTGCGGCTCGCTGTATGAACAGTATCTCTGCGGCGTAAGATATTTTGATATAAGAATAAAAGCAAAAAGAAACGGCGAGCTTATTGTTGCCCACGGCGTAATGAACGGTATGCCGCTCAGTCAGGCATTTGAAAGCCTCAGAAAAATTTTTGAAGAATCAGACGAATTTTTCGTAATCAATCTTCAGACATATATGAATCAGAAAATCGGCCCGTTCAAGCTCAGCTACGGCGGTAACACAGCCGAAACAAACCGACTTATAAAAGAATATCTCAGCCCCGAAAAATATGCGCTCACAGACTTTGAAAAAATCGGCGGCGTGACCATGGGCGATATCCGCAAATCAGGCAAAAAATATATACTTATCAACGAAGAAAAAGAATATGATTACAGCTTCGACGGTATTCTTATCGGCCCCTGGGAT
The DNA here is from genome assembly GCA_045602245.1 of Acutalibacteraceae bacterium. Lineage (GTDB taxonomy): Bacteria > Bacillota > Clostridia > Oscillospirales > Acutalibacteraceae > CAG-177. The sequence continues at coordinate 9,446 of JAZSBC010000024.1, forward strand.
TCCGTTGTTTACGGCTACAAGCCCGAAAAATTCATCAAAGAAATCCAGAAATATCTTGTCGAGCTTGAAACAGACGGCTTCTTCTGGTTCCAGACCCAGCAGACCCCGAATCCGGGCACGGAAAACGGCTGGTCAAAGTGGCCCGACGACCTTGATAAAACCACCCGCGAACTCTTTCCGCAGCTTATTTCCGATATTGCCGCAGATCCCGTGAAGCTTGAAAAAGTCAACATCATCGCCGGCGATTTTATGTCGCAGGATTATATGAAAGCAAGCCATATTCTCCGCCTCAATCTGCTCAAAAACACGGTCAAGGACGAGCTTCGCGAAAAATTCGCAAACTGCACGAAATAACGTTCTTTGACAAAACATAATTACCTTTGCGGCAAAGTTAATAAAATATCTCACGTCTGTTAAAATTGAATTCATACGCAATTAACATTTTCGGGGTATTATCTGATTGTACCGAGCAGGAGCCGCAACCTGTCAGGTACTGCTCATAATTTGAGTACGCAATACCCCTCCTCAATTCAACCCCATGCAGAAGAATTCGCCCTTCCGGGCCCGCTCTTTGCCTTTTTTTTTTTTTTTTCAAAAATAAAAACTATATTATAGAGCG
>JAZSBC010000025.1:0-5173 GCA_045602245.1 Acutalibacteraceae bacterium
AAATTTATTTGATTAATATATAATAATTCAGACTCCCTGCGGCAATTTTGCGGCAGGGAGTAATTTTTGCTTGCAAATCCGATAATATATGTTAAAATTATAATGTATAACTATATAACGGAGGAATCGCCAATGGTTAAAGAATTTATGGGCAAGGACTTCCTGCTTGACAGTGAGCCTGCCGTCAGAATGTTTGAAGCGGCTGATAAGATGCCGATTTTTGACTGGCACTGCCACCTTTCACCCAAAGAAATATACGAAAACAAGCAGCCTGAGGATATTGCTTGGCTCTGGCTTGCAGGCGACCACTATAAATGGCGCGCAATGCGTTCGTGCGGCGTTGACGAAAATATATAACGGGCGATGCAAGCGGCTATGAAAAGTTCAGGGCTTTTGCATCAATAATGCCGAATCTTATCGGCAATCCGATGTATCATTGGTGCCACCTTGAGCTGAGAAGATATTTCGGAATTTATGATATTCTCAACGAAGAGAATGCAGACAGCATATGGGAGAGGGCTAACGCCGCAATCAGGGCAGGCGGCTTCACTCCGCAGGAGCTTATAATCAAATCGAACGTGACTCATCTCTGCACAACGGATGACCCTGCGGATTCCCTTGAATATCACAAGCTTATTGCCGAAAGCGGATTTGCCTGCAAGGTGCTTCCCGCTTTCAGACCCGATAAAGCGCTCGGCATCGACCTCCCTTCCTGGAGAGGCTGGGTTTCCGATATGGAAAAAACCGCAGGCAGAGAAATCGGCGGCTTTGCTCAGCTTTGTGAAGCGCTTCTTGAAAGAATTGAGTTTTTTGCTTCGATGGGCTGCCGTGCGAGCGACCATGCATTTGCCTGCGTGCCTTATGAAGAAGCAAGCGCAGATGAGCTTGAAGCAATTTTCCTAAAGGTTAAAAACGGCGGAGAAGCAACCGTTGTTGAGGCGGATAAATACAAAACAGCGCTTCTCGGCTTCCTTGCATCCGAATACGCAAAACGCGATTGGGGTATGGAGCTTCATATCGGTCCGATGAGAAACAACAACACGCTTATGTTCAAAAAAATCGGCGCAGACGCAGGCTTCGATTCGATTGACGATAAAGAAATCGCAGGCAAGCTTTCAAGGTTCCTTGACAGCCTTGCGGTTAAGGAACAGCTCCCCAGAACGGTTCTGTTCACCCTCAACCCCAAGGATAACTACGTTCTCGGAACAATGCTCGGCAACTTCCAGAACAGCGATGCGGAAAGTAAGATCCAGTTTGGTTCGGCGTGGTGGTTCAACGATAACATCGACGGTATGAGGGAGCAGATGAAAGCGCTCGCAAACCTCGGCGCAATCGGTAAGTTCGTGGGAATGGTAACGGATTCCCGTTCCTTCCTTTCATATCCGCGCCACGAATATTTCCGCAGGATTATGTGCGGACTTCTCGGCGGTATGGTTGCCGACGGACTTTATCCCTATGACGAAAAAACAATCTGCAAAATTGCGGAGGATATTTCATATAATAATGCAATAAAATATTTCGGCGTGAAATAACGAAAGGGTGGTTTTATGGCAAAATACGTTCTTGCTCTCGATCAGGGAACAACAAGTTCAAGAGCTATCATTTTTGATAAAAAAGGCAACATAGTCAGCAAGGCACAGAATGAATTCGAGCAGATTTATCCGCAGGCAGGCTGGGTTGAACACGACCCTCTTTCAATTCTTTACAGCCAGTTTCAGGCTGTTTCAGCCTGCATTATGCAGGGCGGAATAAATCCCTGCGATATTGCGGGAATCGGCATAACAAATCAGCGCGAAACAACAATTCTCTGGGACAGACAGACGGGTAAACCCGTTTATAACGCAATCGTATGGCAGTGCCGCAGAACGGCGGAGCTTTGCGAAGAACTCAAGGCTCAGGGACTTGAGGATTACATAAAAGACAAAACGGGTCTTCTTATCGACGCTTATTTTTCGGGAACGAAGATCAAGTGGATTCTCGATAACGTAGACGGCGCAAGGGAACTTGCAGAGCAGGGCAGGCTCCTTTTCGGAACGGTTGAAACCTGGCTCATCTGGAATCTTACGGGCGGCAGTGTTCACGTTACGGATTATTCAAACGCATCAAGAACAATGCTTTTTGACGTTGATAATCTTTGCTGGGATAAGTATCTCTGTGAAAAGCTCGGAATTCCGATGTCGATTCTGCCCGAACCCGTTCCGTCAAGCAAGATTTACGGCAGAGTTTCGAAGAGTATTCTCGGCCTTGAATTCCTTGAAGGCATCCCCATCTGCGGTGCAATCGGCGACCAGCCTGCCGCACTTTTCGGTCAGGGATGCTTTGAACCGGGTCAGGCGAAGAATACTTACGGCACGGGATGCTTCCTGCTTATGAATACGGGTGAAACCCGTGTTAAATCAAAGAATAATCTTCTCACGGGCGTTGCCTGGGGCATAGGCGATAAGGTTGAATATGCGATTGAAGGCTCGGCTTTCAATGCAGGCTCGGTTATCAAATGGCTCCGTGACGAGCTTCATATGATTGATACCGCAAAGCGTTGCGACGAGCTTGCGGAAAGCGTTCCCGATTCAAACGGAATCTATTTTGTGCCTGCATTTACGGGCCTCGGTGCGCCGTATTGGGATATGTATGCAAGAGGTACTCTCGTCGGTCTCACAAGAGGCGTAAACAGAGCGCATATTGCCCGAAGCGTGCTTGAGGCGATTGCGTATCAGGTTGCCGATTTGCTTGAAGCAATGAAATCCGATTCGGGAATTGATTTTACGGAGCTTCGCGTTGACGGCGGTGCAAGCGTAAGCAATATTATGATGCAGATTCAGGCGGATATGATCCGTTGCAGCGTGAACAGACCCGTAAACGTTGAAACAACAGCACTCGGCGCTGCGTATCTTGCAGGTCTTGCCGTCGGTTTATGGGAAGATATTGACGAAATCAAACATAACCGTGAGGTTGCAAAGATTTTTGAACCCGAAATGGATATTGAAAAAAGAGACGCGCTCTATGCCGATTGGAAGCGTGCGGTAAAATGTTCAATGGGTTGGGCGAAATAATTCGGAATTCGAAATGCGTAATTCGAAATTAAGGAAATATTTATGAAAGAATATAAAGTGTTAGAAATAAAATCAAAAAACGCAGAAGCAAAAATGAACGAAATGGCAAGTCAGGGATGGGAAGTTGCTTTCACAAATCTGCATACCGATACAGGTTTTACTTCAGGCAATTCAGTGTTGCTCATTACATTTGTCAGAGAAAAAAGCTGATATTTAAATTATTGTTTGTCAGGAGTTAAAAATATGGATTATTTAAAGGAGTCGTTAAGGCTTCATTATGAATGGAAAGGCAAGCTTGAAACAAAAGCAAGGGCAAGCGCAAACTGTAAGCAGGATTTGTCGCTTGCATATACTCCCGGCGTTGCCGCGCCCTGCCTTGAAATTCAGAAGGATATAAATAAAAGCTATGAGCTTACAAGAAGATGGAATACCGTTGCCGTTATAACCGACGGCACGGCAGTGCTCGGTCTGGGTGATATCGGTCCCGAAGCAGGTATGCCCGTTATGGAAGGCAAGTGTCTTCTTTTCAGGGAATTTGCAGGGATTGATGCGATTCCGCTTTGCATACGCTCAAAGGATACCGATGAGATAGTAAAAGCCGTTTCGCTTTTTGCGGGCAGCTTCGGCGGCATAAATCTTGAGGATATTGCCGCTCCGAGATGCTTTGAGATTGAACGCAGACTCAAAGAGATATGCGATATTCCCGTTTTTCACGATGACCAGCACGGCACGGCGGTTGTTGTGCTTGCGGCAGTGCTCAACGCGCTCAGATGTGTGGGCAAAAAGCTTGAGAACTGTACCGTTGCAATGAGCGGCGCAGGCTCGGCAGGCTCGGCAATCGCAAGGCTTCTCAATGCGTGCGGCGCAGGTAACATAATTATGAGCGACAAAGAGGGGATTATCTGCAAGGGTCAGCCTCTTTCTCCCGCTTTTGATGAGCTTGCGGACTTCACGAATAAAGACAGAATAACGGGCACTCTTGCCGATGCAATGAAGGGTGCAGACGTGTTTGTGGGCGTTTCCGCAGGCGGAATAGTCAGCAAAGAAATGGTTGCTTCAATGGCAGAAAACGCCGTTGTTATGGCGATGGCTAATCCCACGCCCGAGATTATGCCCGATGAAGCGCTTGCGGCAGGTGCGGCGGTGGTCGGTACGGGCAGAAGCGATTTTCCCAATCAGATAAACAACGTGCTTGCATTCCCCGGAATTTTCAGGGGTGCGCTTGACGTGAGAGCATCCGATATCAACGAAGAGATGAAACTTGCTGCGGCTCACGCCATAGCAGACCTTGTTTCCGACGGTAAACTCTGCCCCGAATATATTCTTCCCGAGGCGTTTGACGAAAGAGTCGGCCCTGCGGTTGCAAAGGCGGTTGGCAAAGCGGCACGTGATTGTGGAATTGCACGAATTTGACAAGCGTAATTTATTTATATTTCACAAAAACACAGTTTCGATATTAATAATTTCTTTTAAAGTATTGCTTTATTTCGTTTTGTGTGCAATAATTAGACGATAAAATGGAATGTAATGCTCAAAAGTGTTGCATCCTTTATGCAAAAGAGGAAATTTTCCAAAATAAAAAAGGGAGGAAAAATTATGTCCAAGTTCAAGAAGGTCATCAGTATAGTTCTCTGTATTGCTATGCTTGCAGGTACAGTTTCTATATTCGGTGCTCTTTCGACACCTGAAGCTAAAGCAGCTGAAGGAACCTCGAACATTGACTCATACGCTTCGCTTGCAGAAGCATATGACAATTTCATCTATTTCGGTACTGAATTCTATGAAATCGACATTACCGAAAACGCTGACGGTACACTCGGCGAAGCTTCAAATCACGTTCTTACCGACTACTACGTAGATCCCGGTCAGATCCTTGAAGCAAAGTTCTATCTCAAGTCAGATATGTACTGCGGCGAAGGCGTATTCATTATGGTTTATGAAAACGACTTCTTCGACGTTAAACAGCTTACAAAGGAAAAACCCGCAAATGCAACAACAGGTTACACACAGGCTCAGTACGGTCCTGTTAACAAAAACCACTCAGCATATACCATCAACGGTATGAAGCAGCAGCAGACATCAGCTAACTGCTACACCATCAACTGGATGAAGGCAAGAACAGG
>JAZSBC010000026.1:0-2168 GCA_045602245.1 Acutalibacteraceae bacterium
GCGATTGTCGGCACGACTTATCGCACCGACACAGATGAAATCATTGATTCTTTTGAGATAATCGACAACACAACAGACTCAGATGTCAATTTTTTCACTATAATAATTTTATTCTTCAAAACTCTTTTTTCTATGATATAAAGCTTTTTTAAGGAGATTATTCAATGCAAAGTATTATTAAATTTTTCTTTACAATTTTTACAACCCTTTCAATTTTTTGTTCGAATCTGATGTTTCCTGCAACGGTTTATCCCGAAAGTGAGAATTTCGATTTTTCGTTTCTTGAATATCCGGATGAGGCAATAATCACTCTTGAAGAGGCAGGGCTTACCGAGCAGGAGCTAGTAGGCAGAGCCTCGGCTCAGCTGCCCGAATATGTGCAGTCAGGCGGATATGACGATATAAACGGCATAACAATATCGCCTTATTACACCGCAAAGGTAAGCGGAAAGGAAATCCCCGTTTATGCTTCGGTGGTTTTCATACGTGTTGACGATACGGGAACTCTTCACTCTTTTTCTGAAATTTATGTTGATACAAGCGAGGACTTTTCATTCAACATTGAGATAACCGGTGCTGATGTAGAACTCAAAAATGCAATTGTACTTCCCGAATCACACGGAGTGAAGGCACAGTGTAAAGACAACACCGTAACCGCATCTATCAACAAAACAGGTGTATATACTTTCCTTTTCAACGACGCAAACCAATATTACGGCTACACTCTTATGGTACGTGAAAAGGTTGATGAGGACAAAGAAATTGCAGAATACATAGAGAAATACGGAGAGGATAATGTCTGGGTTCTTGATAAAGGTGTGTATCAATATGACTATGTTAACCTTGTTGCACACAATAACCTGGTGATTTATCTTCGTGAAGGGGCTTATGTTCTTGCAAACCACCTTTATGATATTGACTGTGCTGAGGACGAAAACAAATATTTGGAGCCTACGGCACCCGGAGACAATGCAATCGGGCTTACAAGATATCCGTTTATTAATTTTTATAACTGCAAAAACATAACACTTGCGGGCAGGGGCGTAATAGATATGACCCGACTTGACAGACGAGAGAGAAGAGGCGTCGTTTTCACCAACTGCAATAACGTAAATGTCAGAGATGTGAAAATTATAAACTCACCCGAATGGTCGTTTATCTCATATTGCTGTACCGATGTCAACATTGACAATGTAGATATCATCGGCAACCGCGGTAACTGTGACGGCTTTGCAATCTGCAACAGCCACAACGTGACAGTTGATAATTGCTTTGCAAGAGTGGCAGACGATACCTTTGAGGTTAAGGCTCTTGGCGGTACAATGGACAGTAAAAATATCACATTCACAAATTGTATTGCCTGGGGTGGATATGCAAGATGTTTTGGAATCACGGGTGAAGTCAACAAGAAAATTTCTGATATAGCTTTCCGTGACTGTGCCGTGATTTATCGTGACGGTATATGGGATAATGACAGAATCGGCTCGCTTGTTGTTGTAGCAGAGCAGACTGAAGGCAGTATTGACGGAGTTGTTTTTGAGAATATTGAAATATTCCGTGATGAAGGCAGACCGATACTTGTGAAGATTTATGATGAGGAAGCGGAGAATTTTGAAATTAAAAATGTCGTTTTCAGAAATATTTCCTACACTTCATATATGAGCCCGAAAATCGCAGGTACCAACAGTGATACAAACACAGTTCAGGTTGAACTTGACGGTATTACAGCCAACGGAAATAAACTGCAATCCCCGAAAACAAGGTTTATCATCGGCAAGTATTGTGAAGTAACTTCTGAATAATTTATGAGGCCGGTTTAGAATTATAAAACACAAACAATCAGACAAAATTATTTGAAATTGAAATAGACAAATAAGAATATGCAGGGGTATTTAATATGATTAAAAAGTTTGAATTACATACTGATGTTCTTGTTCTCGGAAGCGGAATATGACGGTTGTGTTGCGGATTTTCTTGAATCAAATTTCCGCTGATACGGAGGCTATATGTTTACTTATTTTCATTGCTATCATCCCGAAACGTGGGAGGCACAGAAAAAGTGCGGATTGATTGATGAGCACGCAGGCGTGCGTTTTATGCAGACTGCAACTCTGCCTGAAGAACTGAAATTCAACAATCTTGCGGCAAAAGGCTCTTTATTTTATAAT
>JAZSBC010000027.1:0-6594 GCA_045602245.1 Acutalibacteraceae bacterium
GATAGTGTAATAACACTTGGCTATGGTATGTTTTCAGAATGTGAAAACTTAAAAGAAGTAAAATTAAGCAATAAACTTTCATTAATAGAAGAACACCTTTTTGATGGATGTTATAGTTTGGAAAATATTATTATAAATGAAGGAGCAACGACCATTGAAGGCTATGCATTCAATGATTGCAATCGATTAAAGCAGGTAGAGGTTCCTTTAACATTAGTTAAAGTAGGAGGATATGCATTTGGAGATTGTGTATCATTAGAAAGAGTGGTATATGCCGGTGAAGAATCATTGTGGAATACTATGACAATAAGTGGAGGAAATGATTATTTCATTGCCGCAAATCGTCATTATAACCACTGGCACGATGAACATACTGAAACATTCCTCAGAAATTTTGTTCAGGTAACATGTGAATCTGCAGGTTATACGGGTGACCTTTGCTGTACTCATTGCGGTTGGTTGTTCAGACAGGGTGAACATCAGGAGGCGCTTGGTCATAATTATCAGGAAACAACAGTTGATGCAACCTGCACGGGCAACGGCTTCAAATATACCATCTGTCAGAATTGCGGTAAGAGTTCACTTGACGGTGTTTACCCAGCAACAGGTCATGATTATAACAGCAAGATAACAAGACCTACTTGTACCGATGGGGGATATACTCTCAACGTCTGCTCAAAATGCGGTCTTTCAACCATTACCGATGAAACCGACCCTCTCGGTCATGATTACGTTGCAACGGTCATTGAAGCAACCTGCACAAGAGACGGCTATACCGTTCACAGATGTTCAAGATGTAATGCATCATATATTGACGGCGAAAATCCCGCATTCGGTCATACATATGTTGACACAGAGGTTGAGTCAACCTGCACAGGTGTTGGCTACACTTCTCATAAGTGTTCAACCTGCGGTGACGAATACATAACAAACGAAATCCCCGCAAAGGGTCATAACTATGAACCCGTTGTTGTTAATCCTTCCTGCACAACTGCAGGCTACACATTCTATATCTGCTCAGATTGCGGTTTGGCATATAAGGGCGACGAGATAGCGGCAACAGGTCATAAATATAAGGATACCGTTATAGCCGCAACCTGTACGGAAGGCGGTCACACTGTCCATGAATGTTCGCTTTGCGGTGATACATATATCGATAACGAAACTGACAGCATTGGTCACAATTATACTGAAACTGTTGTTGAGGCAATCTGCGACAATGACGGCTACACAAGACATGAATGTCAGAATTGCCATGATTATTATTACACAGATGTTGTATCCTCAAAGGGTCACAATCTGAAATCTGCGGTTGTTGCTCCTACCTGCACATCAGGCGGATTTACGGTATATTCATGCTCTGTTTGCGGATATTCATCAATTTCCGATGAAACATCGGCAATCGGTCATAACTATCAGCCTTCAATTGTTATTCAGCAGACCTGTATTCAGGACGGATGCACAATCAATATCTGCACAAACTGCAGCGGTGTTTCAAAGACTGATGGCAATCCTGCAACAGGTCATAGCTTCGGCAACTGGAAAATTGTTGAACACGCAACCGAAGAACATGAAGGTCTTGAACAAAGACATTGCGAAAACTGCGGTTACACAGAGGATAAATTAATCTCTATCGTTAACAGAACAACATTCAACGTTACTTTCAAGGCAGACGGCAAAACTGTTGCGGTTGTTGAATATCTCAAGGGTGCAACAAGCATTGATGAGCCTCCCGTACCTCATAAAGACAGATTTGAAGGCAGATGGAGCAGTTATAACCTCAATGACGAAGATATAACCGTAAATGCAATTTATGATGTTATTGATGTTGACAGTTTAAGCGGAATTGATTACGGCAAATCCGCAACATATAATGCCTCAACAGGCGTTGCAACAATAAATCTTTATGCTGCATCCGAGGCTAAAACAGTTGTTTCAACCACAAGCGAAAAAGTTCCTCTTGATATTGTTCTTGTTGTTGACCAGTCGGGAAGTATGGATGAAAAGCTTGGCGGAAGCACAACAAAGAAACAGGCTCTTATAAATTCGGCAACATCGTTTGTAAATCTTGTTTATAATGATGCATCCGCAAACGGAGTTGACCACAGAATTGCTATTGTCGGCTTCGGTATGGGCAACAAATCAAGCGGTGCAGAATATCCTGCATATTTCAATACCGAAATTCTCACAACCGGCGGAAATCCCATTCAGATAAATAAAGCATCATCAACCGATTATGCAAACGCTCTTATGAACGTTGCTGTTTCGGGAAGCCTTAATTCAGACATTACAAAGGCAATTAATAATATCGATGCAAAGGGTGCAACTGCCGCTGATTACGGTCTTTCAATGGCAAATAACATATTTGCTAACAATACAGACAACAACGGCAGAGAACGAATTGTTGTTTTCATGACAGACGGCACACCCACATATTCAAACGGTTACAGCAAGGATGTTGCAAATGCCGCAATTCTTCACGCAAATGAACTGAAGAATACTTATAATGCAACCGTTTACAGCATCGGTGTTATGAGTCAGAATGATTCATCAAATTCCAACACAAACCGATTCCTCAACTATGTTTCTTCTAATTATGCGGAAGCAATCAGCGTAACAGGTTCATATCATCAGCAGAGTTCGGAATACTATCTGAACGTTACCAACACAAATGCATTAAGCGGTATATTTGAAGAAATCGTGATTGAAAATATCACAAGAACAACCGATTTTGACAACATAACAATTATTGATACTGTTTCGAAGTATTTTACTCTTACTTCACAGCAGGAAAAAGCTTTGAGAGTTAATGTTATTCAGAATTACGGTGTCAGAAATTCCGATATTACCGTTACAAGAAACGATGACGGAACAACGTTGATTGTTATTGAAAACATTCATCCTCTTGATGACAGTGAAAAGTTTGTTGTTGACATAAGCTTTGAAGTTTCTGCAGATGAAGATACTGCAACGGCAGGGGTATATCCCACCAACACAAGCGATGCGGGTATTATAATCGGCGACGCGGAAAATTATGAATGTGTTTTCACAACACCGTATATTACTGTTCCATCAGACAGAGCAACTGCCGTTTTCAAAGTGAATGATGAAATTTATGCTATCAAAACTATTTCAAACGGTGAAACAGTAACAACTCCTGAAACTGATTTTGACGGTGAATATGAATTCAGCGGTTGGAATCTCACAACCGATGCAATTGATGACGGTTATGCAGAGTTCAATTCAACATTTGCTACACGCAGCTGTGTTGTAATATGGAATACCGATGCAGGCACATTCAGAGAAGAATATAATCCCGGTGATGTAATCAACATTCCTGATGTTGCTGAAAACAGCAGGGGAGAGTCATTCAGAAGATGGAACAGAACTGTTCCCGTAACAATGCCTGCTGAAAGCATTGAGTTCACTGCGGTATACGGCGATCACGAGCATAACTACGTTGCTGAAACAATAACCGAAATGACTTGTCTTTCAGACGGTCTTGTGAAGTATACATGTTCTGTTTGCGGTGACAGCTATACAGAAACGGTTGATTGCTACGGCGAACACAGTTGGAAAGTTGTTGCTTCCGTTGCAGGTGACGAAGCAAACTATGAAACACTTGAATGTGAGAACTGCGGTGAATCCGAAGAAAGAAAGCTTGAATATACTTTCGTTGAAGAAGATGAAAATGAGAGAGGTTACAAGGAGCATATAACTCATGATTTCAACCTCGTTGACGATGAAGGTAATCATCATCAGCCTGAAAGCGATATCAACATATCGATGCCTGTTGATGAACATTACGGCAATGTGTTTGACATGAATGTTTACAGAGTTGACGAAAACGGTGAACGAATCGAATGCAAATCCGATTATGATAACGGAGTTGTTTCATTTGATGCCGACCATTTCAGCACCTATATTTTTGTTCCTGTTCATTTCTGCTCAATCAATGATAATCATATCGACACAGACGAAAATAATTACTGTGACACTTGCGATGAAATCATCGTTGAGATGGTTGATGTAAATTGGGTTGTTGACGGCGAAACCGTTCTTGCTTATTCCTGCGCACCCAACACTGAAACAGTTATTCCCGAAGATCCCGAAAAAGAAGGTTCTGTTTTTGCGGGCTGGAGTCCTGAAGTTCCTGCAACGGTAACAGATTCAGACCTTACTTTTGTTGCAACATGGGAAACAGTTGAGCATGAATGCACAGGTGTTCTTGTCGGAGAATGTGATGCAACCTGCACCCGAAACGGTCATACAGGCAACACGTATTGCTCAATCTGCGGAACATTAATGAAAGCAGGAGAATCGATTTCCAAAACAGGTCATAGCTACGGCGAATGGAGCGAATGGAAATCAAGTAAAACAAATTATTCGTCAAGATACCGTGACTGTGAAACATGCGGCAACAGAGATGTTGAAACAAAATATGTCGGCGGCAGTGGAAAATATATTACTTTGCAGGATTTCATTAATATGATATTTACCAAAATATTTACCGTTCTTTTTGGCTGGACAGGTATTGATTTCTCAACAAAGTTCAACTAATACTCAATGTTTAACACCCTTAGCAGCTACGGCTGTTAAGGGTGTTTTTTTAGGCAAGAGGGCGGCAAAGGCGGTAGTTTTTGAGTTCGCGTTAATTTTTCAATTACACAAATAATTACGACAAATTGAAAATCTCCCGCCATCCCGCCTGAATTGTTGACCTGTATCAAAGTGGTGGATTTTCTACCGCCTTTTTGCCGCCTAGATCCCTCCTTGGATAGATGTTTTAATATATTTCTTTGTATATGTATTGAAAGTTTCATAGGGTAGATATTTTCACAATGGTAGACGACTTCTGACGACGGAAAGACGACGATAGTGGTGGCATAAATAACTGAAACAAGTATGATTAAAATATTAATTTTTGCCGTCGCAACTAAAATATTAGGGCTTAAAACCCTATGTATATCAACGAACTTTAGCGCTTTAAAGAGCAATTGGAAATCGTGTAACGGGCTATAACCTGTTCGAGGGTTCGAATCCCTTGCTCTCCGCCAGAACCCCATAGAAGTAATAGCTTCTGTGGGGTTTTTCTTATGCTTTAAGACACCGCAAAGTATACCCAAAACCCACTTTCGACGACGAAAAGACGACGGCAGACCGAGCATAAATATCCCCATGGTCGTCAAGAATATCCGTCACCGTCGGCTTTTGATTTTTAATAGTGGATTTTTCGATGTAGGTATGATATAATAGTAAAAATGATATTATATATTGGTGATAAAAATGACAAAAGCTGATTACTTGAAACAAATTGACGAAGTAATTGAAAACGGTAAATATAAAGCAAACTTTCAATCGCTCGCTCACCATAAAATTCCTGATTGGTTTACTGAAAGAAAGTTCGGTATTTTCATTCATTGGGGAATTTATAGTGTTCCTGCTTATGGCAATGAATGGTATTCACGGGCAATGTATGATCCGAACTGCCATGAGTTTAAATATCACGTCAAGACTTATGGTAATCAAAAGGATTTCGGATATAAAGATTTTATTCCGATGTTTAAAGCTGAAAAATTCAATGCGGATGAATGGATTGATTTGTTCAAGGAATCGGGAGCGAAATATATTATGCCTGTTGCCGAGCATCACGACGGCTTTGCAATGTACGAAACCGAATTTAACCGTTGGAATTCCGTCGATATGGGACCGTGCAGAAATGTTGTTGGTGAGCTGAAAGCAGCATGCGATAAAAATGATTTAGTGTTTTGTGCGTCTACTCACAGAGCCGAGCATTATTTCTTTATGAATATGGGCAAAACATTTGACAGTGATGTCAACGATGAAAAATATGCTGATTTTTACGGTCCTGCTTATTACTGTAAGGAACTGCATTCAGGTGACCTTCACGCCACCACTGCCGATACTTATACAATCGGTGCAAGCAAAGAGTGGCTTGAAGATTGGCTTGTCCGTACCTGCGAAATCATTGATAAATATCAGCCTCAAATCTTATATTTTGACTGGTGGATTCATAATCATTCATTTAAGTCCTATCTTAAAAAGCTTGCTGCATATTATTACAACAGAGCCGATGAATGGGGAAAAGAAGTTACGATTAACTATAAGCACGAAGCGTTCCCTCCGACTGTTGCAACCTACGATGTTGAAAGAGGAGCATTGACGGGCATATCTCCCGCACCCTGGCAAACCGATACAGCCATCGGCAAAAGTTCCTGGGGATATATAAAAGATAATAATTTTAAAAACGCTCGTCAGATTATCTGCGATTTGATTGATATAGTCAGCAAAAACGGAAACCTTCTTCTGAACATCGGTCCTAAATCTGACGGCACAATTACCGCCGAAGAAACACAGGTGCTTAAAGATATCGGTAAATGGCTATCGGTTAACGGTGAAGGTATTTACGGCACTACTTTCTGGAAAACATTCGGTGAGGGAGAAGTAAATGCTGAAGAAGGATATTTCAAAGATTATAATGAAAAGGCATTTACAAGCAAGGACTTCAGATTCACTTATAAAAACAGTTATATCTATGCATTCCAGATGAGACCTGATGGTAAGGATGTCGAA